>JALHUR010000377.1 GCA_022867325.1 Candidatus Aminicenantota bacterium
ACACAACTCGGGATCGTAGCTACCGACATGTTCCCGGTGCGGTCGATGTTGGCATAGACCTTATCCTTGGGAACGCCGGCCCGCTCCCCCGTCGCGTCGATGATCCGGATGTTGGCTTGGTGGGGGATAAGGTAAGTGATATCTTCCTTTGTCAGGCCGGCCCGCTTGAGAGCCTGGTCGGCGGCGTCGCCCATCCTCTTGACGGCGTGTTTGAAGACTTCGTTCCCCTTCATCTGAAGGTAATGGAGCTTTTGGGCAACGGTCTCGGCCGTGGCCGGACACCGGCTCCCGCCTCCCGGCATGCTCAGCAGATCGCCCAAGCTCCCGTCCGCCCCCCAGAAATGCGACAGCATCCCCGATTCGTCGCCGCTCTCTTCCAGGATGAACGCGCCCGCCCCGTCCCCGAACAGGATGCATGTCGAGCGGTCCTCCCAATTCGTGATTCGGGTCAGGGCGTCGGCGCCTACGAGTAGGATCCTCTTGGAGTGGCCGCTCAGGATCAGGCTCTCGGACATAATCATCCCGTAGAGGAATGCCGTGCAGCCCGCCTGGAGGTCGAAAGCGGGGACATGAGGGGCCTTGAGTCCCTTCTGAATCCAGCAGGCCGTCGATGGGAATATCGTATCGGGCGTATTGGTCGCGACCAGGATGAGGTCGATGTCCTTGATATCGAGGTGGGCGCTCTTGAGCGCCCGCCGGGCCGCCTCGATGCCCAGGTCGGAGGTCGCCTGTTCGGCGCTTAGAACATGGCGCTCCCGGATACCGGTACGGGTTACGATCCATTCGTCCGTGGTATCGACTATCTTCTCGAGGTCGGCGTTAGTGAGGACCTTGTCCGGCAAATACAATCCCGACCCTGAGATTCTTATCCGTCTAGTCGGCTGGTCTTTCATGATCGCACCATCCATTGAATTTCCAAATAGTATAGCTATTTTCGATTTGCAAATAAAGGCCCGGACGTATAAAATTTTCGATCATGCGGATCATCCGGCCCGTCCTCCTCCCCTGCCTCTCCGCTTTGGCGCTGGCCGTCCTCCCCCTTTCGGTCCGTGCCCAGCTCGTTCAGGGACAATACGAGACCGAGGCGCCGGTCGGCTCCTGGAATACGTTTCCCTTCCTGACGGCGCCGTCCCTGGGGCGGGGCGAAACGTCCTACGCGTTCGCATCCGATTCCTCCTGCACCCTGGCCAATCCGGCCCTGGCGGCCCGCCTTCCCAAGCTGACCCTGGGATTGAACGGGTCTCTGCGCAGGGCGACGATCTTCCGGTTCGGCCCCGTCAATACCGGCGTCTTTACGAGCCGGGAGAACCTGACGATCGACCTGTCCGCCCTCGATTGGGGCGGGCTTTCGTTCCGGTTCGGCCGCTGGGCGGTCGCTTTCAACGCGGCCCTGATCGAAACCTACGATCGGCCCCCCATCGCCTTCGATTATTACGAGGAAGGCCGGCTCCTCTATTCGTACAAGTGGAACCAAACGGGCCTTCTGAGGACTTTCCATCTGTCCCTGGCCCGGGAACTCAGGCCCAATCTAACCGTCGGCCTCGGCCTGGGGCTCCTGTCCGGGTCGACCGGGTTGACTTCCGAAGAAAGTTACGCCTACGCCGGCTACGTCATCCGCGACGACCGCGATCAGGACCTGTCCGGATTCACCATGAACGCCGGCATCCTCTGGGAGCCGCTGGCCGGACTCAGGCTGGCCCTCGCCGTCCGGGCCCCGTTCATCGCGAAAGCCGCGTCGGAAAGCGCGCTGAGCTATACGTCCGTCTCGGCGGGCGCGCCCATCGTCATCCGCGGCTCATCCCGGGATAAGAGCCGTTTACCGGCGACGGTCGGGGCCGGGGTCTGCTGGTCGGCCCTTCCGCGGCTCCAATGGGCCGTCGACCTGACTTTCATCGATTGGATGTCCTACCGATTTCAGTATTTCGGCGAAACTAAAACTCGGGCTTTCCGGAACTCCTGGAAGCTCGGGACCGGCGTCGAATATGAACCCGAAATCAGTCTCTGGGGCGCGGCCCTGACGCTCCCCTTCCGCGCCGGGATCGTCTACGACTCACAGCCCATGAGGGATCCCCGGTCCGGCGTCCTCGGCTGGACGGTCGGAACCGGCGTCGCCTGGAATCATCTCAGGCTCGACCTTGGGGCCTCGTTCGGGTCCGAGAACGGATCGGGCCGGAAACTGAGGACGACCCGGACGGCTTTGGCCCTCGGCTACAGGCTCTAAATGGGGAGGTGAGGTTTCACGATGATAACGGTCAGACGAGCCGCCGCCGCGCTAATCGCCTCGGCCTTGGGATTTCTCGCTTCGACAACGCCCCTGGTTCCCCAGGATATCGTCTCGGTCCGGGCGACCGAGGAGAATAAAGCCAAGCTGGCCCGCTCGCCCCTCGATCTCCTCATGGAGTGGGACCATAAGCTTTATCTCGTTCTTGCCCCTGGAGACGTCTCCAGGCTTCAAAGCCTCGGCATTCCCTTCGCCCTCGAGACGGGACGGCTGGCCGTCTCTCCTCCGCCCTCGGCCGCCCTTTCCCAGGGCGGTCTCAACGGCGCCTATCACTCCTATGCCGAGCTCGAGCGGGAGCTCTTGGACATCGCGCGCGATTATCCCGCGATTGCCAAGCTCTTCCGGCTCGGGACGACGCTCGAAGGCCGGACCATCTACGCCCTCAAGATCAGCGACCGCCCCGAGCTCAACGAAGATGAGCCCGAGGTCCTGTTCCTGGGCTGTCACCACGCCCGGGAGTGGATTACGGTCGAGGTCCCGCTTCTCCTCGCCCGCTATCTGACCGGGGAGTACGACAGGGACGAAAACGTCCGCAACCGGGTGGATTCGGCCGAAGTCTGGATCGTTCCGCTCGTCAACCCCGACGGCCTGGAGTATTCGATCCAAACCTACCGCTGGTGGCGCAAGAACCGGCGGCTCAACGACGACGGAAGCTACGGCGTCGATCTCAACCGGAATTACGGCTACCAATGGGGCGCCGACGACGAGGGGTCGAGCCCCGCCCCGGTCTCCGATGTTTTTCGCGGCCGGGAGCCTTTCTCCGAGCCCGAGACGAGCATCGTCCGCGGCCTGTGCGAGTCCAGGGACTTCCGGGTCGCCGTCAGTTACCACAACTTTTCCCAGATCATTCTCTACGCCTGGGGTTGGACCCGCCGGCCGTCGCCGAACGCCGCCGAATACGCCGCCATGGCCGCGCGCATGGCCGATCTCATCCGGCCCGTCAACGGAAGGGACTATACGCCGGAACCCGCCTGCTCCCTGTACCTCACCAACGGGGACACCGTCGATTACATCACCGGGACGCTGGGGATTCCCGCCATCACGATCGAGCTCCCGCCCCTGGACATCGTTCACGGCGGCTTTATGAACGCCGAAAGCGATATCAGTTCCGTTTTCGCCGAAAACCTGCCGGCCATGCTCTATCTCATCGATGACGCCCGCCAGAAGTTCGCGGCGTCCGGAGACGGGGAGCGACCGGGCCGTCCCGCAAAGCCGAAGAAAGGCAAGCTCGACGCCCTGAAATAGCGGATTGACAAAAGGCCGAATAGGGAGAATAGTAGGCGGGTGCTCCAGGACGCGCTCCCCCGGGAAGGCCTTCCCTACTGGATCTTGTGGCTCCTTGTTTTCGTCATCATCCTCCTGCTCACCTTCATCTTCCTCCGCGACAAGGACCTGCGCCGGCGGCTGAGCTACCTTCTGAGCGGGGGGAAACGCAAGCTGCTTCGGCTTCAGCTCCAGCTTCAAATCAAGCGGGAAAAGCAGAAGCGGCTGGGCTGCATCAAGGACGCGGGCAAGAAAGCCTGGAGCCTGGACCTCCGGCCGGCCCGGGGCGAATCCATTCTCCGGGAGCTCGGCGCCCTCGAGGACAAGAAGCGGTCCCTCCAAAACGAATGGCAGGACGTTTTCGCCCGCCTTGAAAACCTTCATAAGAAGACCGGGGAGATCAAGGATCTCAGCCGGCGCGCCGTCGGGGAGGAAGAAGCGCGGAAGAGGCCCCACGAGATCCGCCGGCACGAACTCAAGGATAAGAGCAGGGCCGTCGAGAAGGAGATCAAGGCCGCCCAAAAAGGGGGAAACGGCGCGGAGGCCGAAGACATCCGGAAGACGCGGCTGAATGGACTGGGGAAGGACAGGGACGCGCTGGCCGGGGAGATGGACATCGTCCAAAAATCCCTGGAAGAGTCGGATATCCGCAGCGCGGACATCCTCGAAAAAGCCAGGGTCCAGATCCGGTCGCTCGAAACCGAAATCCGGGAGTGGGAAAAGGACAAGGAGCGCATCCAGGACCGTATCAGGCAGACGGAACGGCTAATGAACCCGCAATTCGAGGCGCTGGGAGCGATCGTCAACGAGGACCGGCCCGACAACCTGGAGCTGGTCGGCCTCTATTCCAAGATCGACCGGCACGACAAGACGATCAAGGACATGACCGCCCGGATCGATTCCCTCCGATAGAATAATTCCGGGGACACATCACTTAATTCCTCAGCCTCCTTGAATTAAGTGATGTGTCCCCGGAATTCCGGTAAAATGGAGGACGTGGACAAGCCCCGGCTCCTGGCCCATGTCTGTTGCGCCCCCGACGCCCTGTATGTGGTCGGCCTCCTTCGGGCGGAGTATAGGGTTACCGGCTTTTTTTACAACCCCAACATCCAGCCGCGCGATGAATACCTCCTGAGGCTCGACGAGCTTAACAAGGTCGCCCGGACGCTCGGCTTCGAGCTCATCGAAGAGCCGCCCGACGAGGAGCGCTGGCTGAACCTGACCGCCAAGTTCCGGGAGGACCCCGAGATGGGGCGCCGCTGCCTCGTCTGCTACGCCATGAGGCTCGAGCGGACGGCCGCGGCGGCCGCCCGGGGCGGCTTCGACCTGTTCACGACCATCATGAGCGTCAGCCCCCATAAAAAGGCCGACGTCCTGAACCGGATGGGGCTCATGTTCGGCCGCCGCCGCGGCGTTCGCTTCCTCGAGGCGAACTTCAAGAAGAAAGACGGTTTCAAAAAAAGCGTCGACCTGAGCCGGGCCCGCGGCCTCTACCGTCAGGACTACTGCGGCTGCCTTTCCAGCCGAAGGAAGGGAACCCATGGAAGCTAAAGACCGGCGGCCGAGGCCTAAGCCGGCCGGCCGAACAGCCGCCGCCCGGATTCTCGTTTCCGGCGTCGTCCAGGGCGTCGGCTTCAGGCCGTTCGTCTACCGGCTGGCCGTCCGCCTGGGGCTTCGCGGTTGGGTCCAGAACATGGGCTGCGGAGTCGAAATCCAGCTTGAGGGCGGCCGGGCTTCGGCCGTCCGCGAATTCCTGGAGAAGCTGCGAAAAGAGCTCCCCCCCCTGGCCCAAATCGAGGACGTGTCCGTCCGCCGGGTCCGGGCCGCCGGCTCAACCGATTTCCGCATCAAACCGTCCGGGGGCGGAGAGAGGTTCGTGTTCATCTCTCCCGATATCTCCGTCTGCGACGCCTGCCTGTCCGAGGTCCTGACCCCGGGCGACCGCAGACACCTCCACCCTTTCGCCAATTGCACGGATTGCGGGCCCCGCTACACGATCGTCAAATCCCTTCCTTACGATCGGCGGGCGACGACCATGGCCGGCTTCCGGATGTGCCGGGATTGCCGCCGCGAGTACCGGGACCCGCTCGATCGGAGGTATCATGCCCAGCCCATCGCCTGCCCGGCCTGCGGACCTACGGTCACGCTCCGCGACTCGGGCGGGAAAGCCCTGGCCGGAGGGATCGCCGGCGCCTCCGCCTGGCTCAAGAAGGGCCGCGTCCTGGCCGTCAAGGGACTGGGCGGCTTTCATTTGATGTGCGACGCGTTGAACGAGGCGGCCGTCGCCCGGTTGAGAACAATCAAGGCCCGCGAACGGAAACCCCTCGCCCTGATGGCCGCGGACCTCGCGGTCGTCGAGCGCTTCGCCGTCCTCGGACCGGCCGAGCGGGAAGCCTTGACCTCGCCCCAGAGGCCGATCGTTCTCCTCCGGAAGAAAAAGGATATCGCGGCGATCGCGCCCGGACTGGATGAGTTCGGCATCATGCTCCCCTCGACGCCCCTCCACTATCTCCTGCTCCGCGACATCCCCCTCGTCGTCGCCACCAGTTCGAACCCCAAGGACGCCCCGATCATGAAGGACAAGGCCGAGGGAGCGGGCCGGCTGGCGGGCCGCATCCTGGATCACGACCGGCCCATCGAGACGAGGTCGGACGACTCGGTCCTCAAGCCGGCCGCCGACGGCCCGCTGTTCATCCGGCGCGCCCGCGGTTATGTGCCCTACCCTCAGCGGGTACCGGACAGCCTTGTCCGTCCCGTCCAAGTGCTGGCCTTGGGCGGCGAGCTCAAGGACACCCTGTCGCTCTATAAAAACGGCCGGGTCGTCACCAGCCAGTTCCTGGGCGATCTCGACGACTACAGGAACTATGGATATTTCAAGGAAACCCTGGCCCATCTCAGGAAGCTTTTCGCGGTCGAGCCCGAAGTCGTCGTCTCCGACCTTCATCCCGACTTCCGGACGACTCGCTTCGCCCGCTCCCTGAGACTTCCCCATCTCCGGGTCCAGCATCACTTCGCCCACGTCCTGGCCCCGCTCCTCGAGCACGGGATCGACCTTGAGGGCAAGGCCTTGGGAATCGCCTTCGACGGCTTCGGCTACGGCGATGACGGACAGGCCTGGGGCGGCGAGTTTCTTCTCTTCGATTACCGATCCTACACGAGGCTGGCCCATTTCGAGTACGTCGCGCTCCCCGGAGGCGACCTGGCCGCCCGCGAACCCTGGCGAATGGCCCTCGCCCATCTTGAGCGCGCCGGGGCCTCCCCGAAGCGACTGCCGCGAGCCTTCGCTCAAGTCGAGACGAACCGGATCGCCGCAACGGCCCGGCTTCTGTCCTCGGGAAAGCATTTCCTGGGGACATCAAGCTGCGGACGGCTCTTCGACGCCGTCGCGTTTCTGGCCGGGGTCGCTCCCGCCCGGGTCGAGTATGAGGCCGAGGCGCCCCAGCGGCTCGAAGCGCGAGCCGTGTCGCCGACCAAAGATCGCTATGATTTTTCGCTGGACACGGCGTCGCAGCCCTGGACGATTTCGTTCGCTCCCCTCTTCCGGGAGATCCTCCGAGATCTTGAGCGGAGGACGCCCGTCGAGGTCATCGCCTCCAAATTCCATAACACCCTGGCCGCGGTCATCGAACAGACCGCCGATCGCGCCCGCCGGATCCACGGGATAAGCATGATCTCGTTGGCGGGGGGCGTTTTTCTCAACCGGAGGCTTCTCGACCGGGCGAGGGCCGGGCTGGAACGAAAAGGATTCCGGGTCCTTCGCTCGGTCCGTTATTCTCCCAACGACGAGTCGCTCTCGTTGGGACAGACGGCCTTTGCCCTGGCTTCGACGGAAAAACCGGAAATCATCAAGCCTGGCGGCCGCGCCCGGTCTTTGTCTTGACCGGGGCCAACCGGATCCTGAACCCGCCGGTAAAATAGGACGCCAGGTTGAGGAGGACGGCCGCGGCCAATCCTACGATCCCGGCGCCGATGAAGCCGAGGACGGCGCCCAACACGGCATAGATCAGCGTCCCGACCATCTTTCCCTGGATATCGATGAAGAATTGGGGCAGCCGGTGGACGAAACCGGGAAAGGAGGCCGTGGCGCCGGTCAGCGCGCCGAGGAGAATGCCGAGTAAAAATCCAAGGACGCCGGCATAGATAAGAAAGGAAACCGGGGATAGGGACTTGAAGACGACGGCCGATCCCTCTTCATCCGCCGCTTCGGCCGGGAAAGGCTTCGTTTCCGCGAATCGTTCCGGAGTCCGGTCCGGGCAGCGCGGGCAGAGGCCCGAGGTCTCGTCGAGGCGGAACCCGCAGACGGGGCACAGGGCGTCCGCCATCCCGATCCCCCCGCCGCAGCGGGCGCAGGATTCCGTTTCAAGGCTGTCCTCGAACCCGCAATAAATGCAGATGGCCTTCTTCTCCGAGATGGCGGGCGGCCGGGACTCGATCCATTTAACGCCGTCGTGGACATACCACTTGCCGGTTTTGACGCCGATTGTCCAAAACCGGCCCTCGGGATCGGTAAGACGCAGCTTTTTCAGAGATTCGACGAACTCGGTCTGGCTGATCTCGCGGCGGCGAAGCCTGTCTTTGAGGCCTTGGAGCTTATCCTCGACCTCTTTAAAATTATCCATCGGGGGTCCTTCGGAATTTATCTCTTTTAAATCCCGTCAGTTACATGTAAATCCTTGATACACAAACAGATATTAATTTATTCATTTTGAATAACTTACCAACCATGTACAATTTCTTGTGCATTTCGTCATATCTTCATATATCATCGGAGCTTGCCGAATATCCCGGGCCGTTTTTCCACAAGTTTTCCACAATTTCTGTGAATAACTTCAGGGCCGTTGTCCCAGTCCACTATATCATATTCCAAGGCCGATTTGCCTGAGAAGAGTGATGAGATCGTAGCCTTTGAGCGGATCGGGAATGAACGAGACGATGAAGATGACGAGAATGAGAACGGCGACCGCTTTCCGCGCCGGCGACAGCGGGGATGCCTCATCCATGAGCCTCGGATGGCGCAAGCCGAGCACGAGAATGAGCAGGACCCAGACGATCCAGCCGGCGCTGAAAAAAACGGCCATAACGACGAACGCGGCCAGGATAAAGGGAGAGACCCGACGCGATCGAGGCCCGAATACGGCGTAGAGGATATGGCCGCCGTCGAGCTGGCCGAGAGGAAGCAGGTTGAGGGCCGTGACCAGAATCCCCACCCAACCCGCGAAAGCCACGGGATGGAGGATGATATCCTTGTCCGGCCCGATCCCGCTGAACAGGAAGGCTCCGATCGCCTTGACGAGGAGCGGCTCCCCGAAGACCAGCGCCTCGCCGCGGGGAATGGTCGGAACGACCCGGGAATGGGCGAGTCCCCAAACGAGGGCGGGCAAAGCCAAGACGAACCCGGCCAGGGGGCCGGCCGCGCCGATATCGAAGAGCTGCTGCCGCCGCTGGATCGGCGAGCGGATCCGGATAAAAGCCCCCAGCGTCCCGATCAAGCTCGGCGCCGGGATGAAGAACGGCAGGGTCGCGCTGAGGCCGTAATACCGGCAGGTCAGGTAATGGCCGAATTCGTGGGCGAGCAGGATGGCGAGGAGGACGAGGACATAGAGAGCGCTCAGTCCGAGGATGCGGGGATCGCGAAAGGCCTGGCCGGTCAGGGCCGGAGGCGGGTCGGAGGCCAGCTTATCCGCATAGACGTAGCTCAGGCTCCAGCCGAGCCCGACGACGAAAGTCGAGGCGGCGGTCAAAGCCAACAGCAGACCGTTGAGCCAGACCCTCGGCTTGTCGAAAAACGTTCTGAGATTTTCCATGGCCTATAAAAAAACAGGAGTGAGCGGCCTCACCCCTACCGATGTCCCGGCTTATCCCTTAAGCTTGTTGAATTTGGCCATCAGCTCTTCCCGGGACTCGGGCCGGTTCGGGTCGAGCTTGCAGCAGTCCACGGGGCAGACGGCCGCGCACTGGGGCTCGTCGAAATGGCCGACGCACTGGGTGCACTTGTCGGGATTGATGGCGTAGCGCTCGTCCCCGGCCGAGACGGCCTGGTTGGGGCATTCGGGCTCGCAGGCGCCGCAGTTGATGCATTCATCGCTGATCAGGTATGCCATTGAAGAACCTCCTCGAAAACGCAGTTTGTATTATACCCGTTTTCCGGGCCGTCACCAAGACCGGCGGCTATTGGCCGGCCTCGAGCTTGCGGACTTTCATGGACGCATCGTAGCCGAAGTAGGTCTGGCTGTAGGTCTCCTGAAGCTTCTTGTAAAGAGCCAGGGCGCCGGCCTTATCGCCTTTCTTTTCCAGGGCCTCGGCCTTGTGGAAAAGGACGGCGTCCAGGGCGTAATCCTGAGGCCTGTCCTTCTCGATCGCATCGAAAATCTTGACAGCGCCGTCATAGTCCTTGCGAAGGACGGCGATCTGGCCGAGAAGATCCTTGGCCTGGTAATAGGTCAGATCCCTGGGTCGATCCTTGATCTTGCGAAAGGCCTCCTCCGCCTTGGACAAATCCCCGTTGTCCATCCAATAAGTCCCGATCAGGACGTAGCCGAAACGTTCGAATTTGCCGTCGCCGGCTTTCTTCTCCAGATCGGCCAGCTTCTTGGGGTCCTTGTCCAGCTCGGACCTCAGGCTGATGAGCTCCGTCACGATCCGGCTCTGCTTCTGGAGAGTCCGCGCCCTCAGGAAGCGGACGCCTATGACGAGGAGGATGACGGCCAGGATACCGGCCGCGGCGGCCGCCATCGTCTTATGGTGGGTCTGGAAAAAGCGGACAACGTGGGTGACGACGGATACGAACTCGTCTTCTTTGATCTGCTTCTTGATTTCTTTCTTCATTCGGATCTCCTGGGGCCGCGGTCAACCCCTCGACCCCCCGGCATGAATGCCGGGGCTTGTTCGGGGTTAACCCTGAGCCCACTCAGCCCTCCTTTCCCCTCCAAAGGGGCTGAGTACAAAAGTGTCGCTTCTTGTCGCCGCCTTGGAAAGGCGTGGTAGCGTCGGCGAATGGGTCAGGGACCTATTTAAGCACAATCCCGGTCAAAATTAAAGAGGCTATTCGACGCGAGGCTGGGCGTACAGGAAGCCCTTCTCCTTGCGGACGAGGACGATGTCTCGAAGGGCTCGGTTTTTATTCCCCGCGTAGGGAACGAACGTTTGCTCTAGAGCCTTGGCGTAGTAATCGTTGAAACGGGCGATGTTGGAGGAGGCGAAACGATGGGCCGGGTCCCAGACATAATCGATAGACAAGATTTTCTTCCCCTTGGACCGAAAGGTTTTGAGGGCTTTGAGAGTCCGATGGACGGACTCCGCGGGCTGGGGATGCGTCTCGTCATACCAGAGGTCCTCTTGGCCGATCGCGTCGCATGCCGCCAGATAATTTCGGCCAACGGCGTCGACAGAGCCGCCGTTCCCCCAGACGATGTCGGCGCCGTTCTGGGGCACGACCAGAAAGCCCGTTTTCCCCCTTCTGGTTCGGGCGTAGGACCGAATCCGCTTCAGGAAGGTGGCCATGTCCTGGCGGGCCTGTAACCGGGTTCGTTCCTTACCGCCCTCTTCACCCGACCAGTATTCATAGGCATCGATGATGTCCAGGTACACCCCGTCGAAACCCTGGTCGAGAATCCGGTCCAGATAGCTCTTTTTCGGCCCGGAGCGGTTTCCCAGGATCAGGCTCTGCCATCCCGCCATCCAGTAGCGAACCTTATAGTTCCCCTCCCAATCCGGATTCTCGGGGCCGAGCCAGGCGGGCGAGCCGGGTTTCCAGGAATCGTCCCAGTAGAAGCGGTAGTTTTCGGCCTCGCCGATGCTCATGTAAGCCAAGACGACCTTGGGACAGCCCGAAGTCCCGCCCTTCTTGATATCGGCGATCTCGGCGGACGTAAATTCGCTTTCTTCGTCCCCGAAGCGGGCGTAATCCATGACGACGAGGTCGAACCGGTTGTTGGCCAGGGCGGACATGCTCAGGCGGTCCATCTGGAGGACATAAAAGAAGTCTTTGACCGCGGCCAGCCGAGGGTCCATCCGGTCCGGTGCGGAAGAAGGAATCGAGAGGGCCAAGCCGGCCGCAACGGCCAGGAGAAAAACGACTGTGCCACAGCGAACGGTCCCTGTTTTCATGATTAAAGTGGTAGCCCTGGCCGGACTCGAACCGGCGACACATGGATTAGGAATCCATTGCTCTATCCATACTGAGCTACAGGGCCACTCGCCGCTATTTTCCGCCGAATCAGTTTTAATATAATCCAAACAACTCGTTTTTTCAATCAGTCCGAGCGAAAGGAGGATGATAAAGAAGACCATCGAGAGGTCGAGCGGGCATTCACGTATCGAAGGCGGCGAGGAACCAGGCCATGAAGAGGGTCGTCTGAGAGCCGGAGCGGGCACGGTCCGCTGAGCGAAGCGACGGCGGGAGCGGAGGCTCGAAGCGAGCAAGATTTCCTCGCTGGGGAAATCGCCGCGTGCCCTTGAATGGCCTGGTCCGAACCGCCGCGGCCTTCGATCTTCATCAGCCTCGATTTACCGTTTGACCAGGCGGATGAGGCCTTTGAGCCGCTCCAGGATCGACTTCTTGCTGCAGCCCCGAGCGATGTCCTGGGCCGAGAGCTCCTTGATCTTCCGGAGCGTCTCCAGGTTCTTGCGGTTGCGCTCGCTGACCATGGCCGCGATCGCCTCCGCCAGCCGGGGACTGCGGCCGAGGAGCCGGCCGAAGGCTTCGGCCCCGATCTCGATAAGCTCCGTGTCTCCCTCGATGGCTCCGGTCGCCGTCCTCGGCATCCCGGTGAAAAGGGACATCTCGCCGAACAGGCCGCCCGGCTCGACCCGGAATTCGGTTCTATAGCGCTTCCCTTTCTCTTCGGTCACGATCTCGCCGCGGATCCCGCCCTTGGCCACGACGAAACAGCTCTCGCCCCGGTCCCCTTGCCGGAATAAAACCTCGCCCGGCGCGTAAGCCCTCCGCCGAACGAGTCCGGCCAGCTCGCGGACTTCCCTTTCCGGGATGAGGGGCCGGCCGGCGCCTCTCCCTTCCGCCCGCTTCAGGAAGGACGAGCGGGCGAGGTCGGCGAAATTCCGCCGCCGCTCCGCCTCGTCGCTCTGACGGCGGTCCGCCTCGCGGAGCTTGCCCAGGACATCGGCGACCTTATCGTCCAGGGCGATCGGGACCTCGATCCCCTGCCGCCGGAATTTATACCAGACCCGTTTGGCGACTTCGGTCGTGATCGGATCCCTCCGGGCGTAGTCCTCGACCCAGAACTTGAGCTGGTAGGAGACCCCCGTCTCGTCGTAGCTCAGGATGTAAGCCAGCGGCTTGGGCTCGGCGAGGACGCCGTCGACCTCGCGGGCCGCAGCCAGAAGGCAGCTTTGGACGAGGGCGGCCGGGGCTCGGAAACCGACCTTGAGGAAAAGACTGATGGCCGTCTTGGCGTCGGGCAGGGCGAAATTGACGATGGTCGCCGAAGCGACCGTGTTGTTGGGAAGGACGACGATGTTGGATTGCCGGTCCAGCAGCCGCGTCTCCCGCCAGTTCGTATCGACCACGATCCCCTCTTGATCGCCGACCCTGATCCAATCCCCCCGCGAGAAGGATTTCGTGAAGTGAAGGGACATCCCGGCCAGGATGTTGCTCAATACGCCCTGGAGGGCGAGGCCGAGGATCATGGTCAGGATGGCCGAGGTCGCCAGGAAAGGCGTCAGGTTGATCCCCAGGATCCCCTTCAGGACGGAAAGGAAAATCGTAAGATAAAGGAGGGTCAGGACGAATCCGCGCAGGACCCGCGGCAGCGGGTAGGACCGCCCTTTCCGGGCGTACCAGGCGAGGACGATCGCGTCACAGGAGTGAATGACGAGGACCGCGACGAAAAGAGCCAAGGCCGCATCGAGATAGGTCCCGAACCGGGCGCCGGCGCGGACCGCCTGCCGAAGGGGTCCTGACCTGAAGAGGAGGATGACGGTCAGGAAAGACGCCGGCATGGCCAGCCGGCCCAGAAAAAGCTTCGCGGCGTTCGGCTTTTCCGATCCGGAGCGGCCGCACAACCGCTGGAGGAAAACGGTTAAGACGGTCGCCGCGGCCAAGCCGGCCAGGGCGAGAACGGCATCGAGCATCCAGGCGTTCATTAAATTGTCCTTTTCCAGCCGGCCCGAACGGCCTCGACGGAAGGGAATTCCCACTTGGCGAGAGAGACGGACATATCGACGCGCGAATCGGAGTGATCCGGGTTGAGATGGGAAAGGAGAAGCTTCTTGACGCCAGCTTCTTTGGCAAGCCGGGCTCCCGCCTGCCAAGTGCTGTGGCCCCAGCCCTTCTTCCCCGCCGCGTATTCCTCGGGAGTGAAGGTCGCGTCATAGACGAGAAGGTCCGCGCCCCGGCAGAAGTCCCTCAGTTGAATATCGACTCCCAGTTCGGGATGTTCGGTGTCGGTCGCGAACACGATCTTGCGAACGGTATCCTCGATTTTATAGGCGACGCTCCCCTGGGGATGATGGAGCGGACAGGCCGAGACTCGAAATCCCCCGACCGCGAAGGTGCCCTTGCCGACGGCCCGGTAGGACTTGGCGGCCGCCGTGGCGGAAAGGCTGAGCGGGAAATAGCGTCCTCCCATAAGTCCGGCCAGGGCCGCTTCCGTATCCGCCTGCGGAACGGGAGCGTAGATGATGAGCTCGGAATCCTGGGACCAGAGGGGGGCGAAGAACGGAAATCCCATGATGTGATCGAGATGGAAATGGGTCAGCAGGAGATGGAGCTTGAGCGGTCCCTTCCGTTCTTTGACGAGGCGGTCGCCGAGGGGCCTGAGTCCGGTTCCGGCGTCGATGATGATGATGTCCCCTCCGGCCGCCCGGACCGACGCGCAGATGGTCGCGCCGCCGTACTTGACCGTTTCCGGCGACGAAACCGGCACCGTTCCCCTGACGCCCCAGAATTCGATGTCCATGGTGTGGAGTCCTTATTTCATTTTAAGCTCAAAGACCCCCTCCCAGTCAACCGGCGGCGGCGCGGCCGCCAGCTCCCCGCAACGGCGCAGGTAGAGCCCCGACACCGAATCCCCGGCCTCGGCCAGAGCCGAGAACAGGGCGGCCGCCTTCTCCCAGTCCCTGGCCCGATAGGCCTCGAGAGCCGCCCGATAGGAAGCGAGCCTTTCGACCTCTCCGGCCGCTGGAGAAACCGCCTCGCCGAGAATCTCGTAAACGCGGACGGGCCGCGTTTTTCCGACGACGCGGATGAGGTCGACCTCGTGCGCCGCCAGCTCCTGGCGGACCCGGAGATAGGTCTCTTCGCCGATAAGAAGGGAAATTCCGTACAGCTTGCAGGCGCCCTCGAGGCGGGCCGCCAGGTTGACGGTATCGCCCATGGCCGTGTAGTCGAAGCGGCGGCCCGAGCCCATGTTGCCGACGACGGCCGGCCCGGAATTGAGCCCGATCCTCATCGCGATCCCGTGCCCATAGCGCTCCTCGAAGGCGGGCCGGAGAGACGCGAGCTTGGACCGGCAGAGAAGGGCCGCCCGGCAGGCCCTCAGGGCGTGATCGGGCTGGTCGAGGGGAGCGTTCCAGAAGGCGACGATGGCGTCGCCCACGTATTTGTCCAGGGTTCCTCCGGAAGCGAGGATGATATCCGTCATCTCGGTCAGGTATTCGTTGAGAAGAGCGACCAGCCGGTCGGGCGCGAGCCCTTCGGCGATACCCGTGAATCCGGCGATGTCCGAGAAGAAGGACGTGATCTCCCGCTTCTCCCCTCCCAGACGAAGAAGGGAAGGATTGTGGAGGACCCGCTCGATCACCTCCGGACTCAAGTAATAGCGGAAAGCGCTTTTAATGAAGCGCCGCTGACGGCCCTCGACGCTGTAGTTGAGGAGGACGGCCCCCAGGAATCCCAACAGGACCGCGAGCTCGGGAGCGACGAACTCGAGCCAGAAGCCTTTCCGAAAGGCCAGGACCGACGCCGCGGCCGGAATCGACGCCGCCAAGATGAAGACGACGGCTTGAGCCCAGACCTTCTTGAGGAGTGAAATGCCGGCGGCCGTCGCCAGCGCCAGCGCGAGGATAAACGCCGCGACCGGGCCGCGGGCGGGCACCCTCACGAAATTCCGGTGGATGAGGTTGTCGACGACCGTCGCGTTGATTTCGACGCCTGGATAGACCGTCGAGAATGGGCCGGGCCGGAGGTCGAACAGGCCGGGAGCGCCCGCCCCGAGAAGGACGATCTTGCCCGCGAATTCGGAAGGCTTGATCTGGGGGTCCCGTCCGGACTCGATCTGCGCCTGGGAATTGATGAGGGCCCCGATCGAGTAGGTCTTATAGGTCCCGGCCGGTCCATGGAAGCGGATGACGAGCTGGCCGGAGAGGTCGAGCGGAACAGCCTTGAGGGACGGGCCGTCCGTCAGATGCCGCGAGAGAGCGAGCGGAAGCGAAGGATAGATCCGTCCCTTGACGGAGAATGCGAGGGGGACGCGGCGAAAGATCTGGTCCGGATCGGGGTTGAATCGGACGTTGCCCGCGCCGGCCGCCGACTCGATAAGGACGTCGACCGGAAGGCTCGCCGCCGCGAGCGGAAGGACGGTCCCCGCCGGCGCCTCCCCGTCCTCCAGCGCGAACCGCCGCAGGAATTCCGAGGAGGACTGGTCGGAGGCGCTTTCCTCCGCGCTTAAAAAGAAGGTGAGGAAGACGTTTCCGGACTCCCTCATGGCCCGGGCCAGGTCGGCGTCGTCCTCGACGCCCAGATACGATCCCTCGCTCAGGACGAGGTCCAAGGCGACGGCCCGGGCGCCGCCGGCCTTGAGGAAGCGCAGAAGGGCCGAATACATCTGGCGAGGCCACGGCCAGGAAAGCGACTGCTCTTTTTCATAAACATCGAGGCTCGCCTGGTCGACCAGGACGACAACGATGTCCTTGTCGGCGGCCGCCGGGTCGGCCAGGAGCCGCAGCCGGGCATCCCAGGATTTCCATTCGAGGATCCTGAGGCCGTGGAGGCCGAAGATCAGTAATGCGGCCAGGCCGGCCGCCGTCCCGACCAGCAAACCCCTCCCGATCCTTTTGGGCATGGGCCGGATGTCGAAGTCCTTACTTCAACCCCCTGAAGGCGGCCCTGAAACGGTCGGTCCGGACTTTCTCGCGCATGAACGTCTTAACCTGGCCTTTGACCCGGCCGATCCTGTCCTGGGGGCCGGGATGAGTCTTGAACCAGCCTTTGTCCGAGCTCCCCGTCGAGTCCTTAGCCATGGTTCCCAGGAAATCGAGGAGGCCGCCGCCGTCGTAGCGCATGCGGGCCGCGAACTCGGCGGCCAGCTCGTCGGCTTCGTATTCGTACTTGCGGTCGTAGCCCCGTTCGATGAGCTTCTCGGCGATATCCCCCAGCACGTTTTCGAAGACGCCCGTCAGCTGGGCCAGTTCCTGGGGGCCGTATTTTTGGGCCGCTTGCTCGCCCAGGAGCTTGAAGGCGTCGGTCAGGCGCGATTTCCGGATGGATTGGAGGCCGTGCTTGGCGCAGACGTGGCCGATCTCGTGGGCGAGGATATCGGCCAGAGTGTCCTCGTCCTTGCAGCGCTTGAGGAGGCCGCGGGTCAGGAAAATGAACCCGCTGGGCGCGGCCAGGGCGTTGACCTCGTCGGTATCGAGGACGAGGACGTGATAGCCGGCATAGGTCTCGGGCCGGTCCGAATAGGCGGCCACGGCCGCCCCGACGGCGTTGAGGTAGAGGTTCAGCCCCTCATTGTTGTAGACGTCATAGCGGGTAAGGATATTGGCGGCCACCGCCCGCCCGATGTAGTACTCCTCCTCTTCGCTGATGTCGGCGAAGGTCGAACGGATTTGCTTGGCGACCTTGGCCACGGATTGGACCTTCGCGGACTGGGCGTCGATGGCGCCGACGCCCTTCTGGAGCGTTTCGCAAGCCGATGCGGCCAGTAGGGCGAAGCCGACGGCCAGGATCGGGATTCGGAAGCGGGGCATATTCATCTGGCACCCCCGAATTCCGCCAGCCTCCCGGCCTTAAGGAATTTCTCGAGCTCGGCGGCCGGGACTTTAATATTAAGCATTCGGTCGACCCAGACGAAGGAGAGGTTGCCGTGCTTGGCCCGGTAGCTCTCCTCGACCTGTTTGTTGAACCCTTTAGCGGCCAGGGCGACTTCGCTGGCCGAAGCCTGGGTCTTCATCGACTTGTCCATGGCCAACAGGTTGAACGACTTCGTGTCGACGGCGCTTTCATGAACCCAGCCGACCGCCCCCGCGGCGGTCCGGACCTGGAGCCATCCCTGCTGGGAGGCGAGCTTTTCGAGTTTCTCGCCGGAGCGCAGGTTGACCAGGGTCTGGGCATAAAATTTGGGCTCCTTCCTGAGCACCGTCGATTGGATCTTGACCACGACGGTCTCGGCCAGGAGCAGGACGGCGCAGGCGGCCCAAAAAACGGCGACCGCGGCGGGACGGATCGGCTTTCTCATTGTAACCTCCATGATCGGCTTTCTCCCATCTTAGTGAAAAGGCGGAAATAATGTCAAATCCTCGACTGACCTGACTGCACCTGCATCACGGATTCGGAGAGGAGGGCCCGCTCCCTCCCAGCCTGATGAGCTTATCCCTGACCAAGCAGTTCCGCTTGACGGGCTTGTCGTTCTTGATGGCGATGTAGAGGGCTTTGTAGGAGCCGACGACGATGCAGAGTTTCTTGGCCCGGGTCAGGGCCGTATAGAAGAGGTTCCGCTGGAGCATGATGAAATGCTGGGTCAGGAGGGGCATGACGACGGCCTGGTACTCGCTGCCCTGGGCTTTGTGGACGGAAATGGCGTAGGCCAGGACGAGATCGTTGAGCTCGTCCTTTTCGTAGGGCACGGCACGGCCTTCGAACTCGACCAGGATCCGGAAGCGGGAACGGTCGATCTGGGCGACGACGCCGATATCCCCGTTAAAAACTTCTTTCTCGTAATCGTTCCGGATTTGCATGACCTTGTCCCGAAGCCGGAATTCCCGGGTGCCGACCTTGAGACCGTCCTCGCGGCGGTTGAGGCGGGCCTGGAGCTCCCGGTTGAGGTTATCGACGCCGACCAGGCCTTTATACATCGGGCTGATGACCTGGATTTGGGGGGAGAGCGGGCTCAGCCCGAAGCGGCTCGGGATGCGCCAGCCGCAGATTTGGAGGATGGTCGAGAAGGCCTTGGCCTCGTCGTCGCGCCTGATGAAGTAGAAGTCGGCGTCCTCGGCGCCGCGGGGCGGATAGACCAGGCCCTGGCCCTGGTTGACGCGATGGGCGTTGACGACGATCAGGCTGTCCTTCTCCTGACGGAAGATCTCGTCCAGCCGGACGACCTCGACCCGCCCCGAGGCGATGATGTCCCGGAGAAGGCATCCGGGCCCGACCGAGGGGAGCTGGTCCTGATCCCCGACGAAGACGAGCCTCATCCAGGGCGGGACGGCCTTCAGAAGGTGGTAGAGGAGCGGTAGATCGACCATCGAGAACTCGTCCACGATCAGGGCGTCGCCCTTGAGGGGATTCCGCTCGTTGCGGCGGAAGTCGCCCTGCTTGGGCCGGACCTCGAGGATGCGGTGTATGGTCTTGGCCTCCCTTCCGGTCGTCTCGGACAGGCGCTTGGCCGCCCGTCCGGTCGGCGCCGCCAGGAGGACGGTCTTCCCCCATCGGCTGAAGATATCGACGACGGCCTTGATGATGGTCGTCTTGCCCGTTCCCGGGCCGCCGGTGATGACCAGGATCTTCTTTGCGAGTGCGTTGGCGACGGCCGTCCTCTGCATCGGCGACAGAACGATGCCGAGATCCCGCTCGGCTTCGGCCAGGGCGGCCGACAGGTCGAAATCCGGGGCCGGGCAGGGACGGCCGCCAAGCTCATGGAGGATGCGGACGACCTCTTCCTGCGCCTGATAAAAGAAAGGAAGATAGAGGGCCGTCCCCGAGGCCAGCGGTTCGGTCACGACCCGCCTCTCGGCCTCGAGCCCGGCCAGGGCGCCGCGGACGAGATCATCGCCGACGCCCAGCTCTTTCCCGCAGGCTTCGAGGACCTCCTCCTTGACCGAGAAGACATGCCCCTGCTCGTTGTCCTTCTCGAGGATGTAGAGAATGAAGGCCTTGACCCGTTCGGGTGAGGCCGGGTCCGTCCCGAGCTTGAGCGCGATCTGGTCGGCCGTCTTGAACCCGACGCCCCAGATATCGAGGCTGAGCTGGTAGGGATTGGAGCGGAGGACATGGAAGGAGCGCTCGCCGTACTGGCGGTAGATCTTGGTGGCGAGGTTCGTCGAGACGCCGTACTCCTGGAGGAAGATGATGAGGTCGCGGATGTCCTTGTGCTCGGCCCAGGACTTCTTGATCTCCTTGAGCTTGGCCGGCCCCACGCCCGGAACTTCGGCCATCCGGTCCGGCTCCTTGGACAGAATATCGATCGTCGCCAGGTCGAAAACCTTGATGATGCGGCGGGCCAGGACCGGTCCGATCCCCTTGATGAGGCCGGACCCGAGAAATCTTTCAATGCCTTTGACGGAAGAGGGCAGGACCGTGCTGAAGGAGGAGACCCGGAACTGCCGGCCGAATTTGGGGTTGAGCTCCCAGCCTCCTTTAACCTTGAGGGTTTCGCCGGGGGAAAGGGGCGGGAACAACCCGACCAGCGTTATTGTCTCTCCGGTCTCCGGGGTGAAACGGCAGACCGTGTAGCCGTCGTCCGGGTTGTAATAGACGATCTCCTCGACCGTCCCTTCGAAATGCTCTTCGGGCGCCATGGGATTTAGGCGAAGAAATCCCTCGTCCCGAAATCGGGCATGAGCGCGATCAGCGGCCGGTCCATCGTCCTGTTCCTTCCCGGGGTTCATTCTAACGCAAAACCCCTGTCCAGCCTACATCTTTTAGTAACGGGAATGGCATCTTTGAGCGCTTTTTTTTGGTTGAGCGCGGAGTGCTGGGGTGAGGAGGCCCTACGAAGGGTTGAGCGGGCATGGTCTGATTTGGGGACACATTATGGATTCTAGAAAATCTGCATTTGTCCCCAAATCGGGAGCGAGACCCGGAGTGGGAGCGGGTTTGACTCGCTGGGGCAAACACGCGTCCTCTGAACCCCACACTCCGAGCGAAACCGGGCCCGTTTCGCGTTGACCGCCGCGTTGATTGCCCCCCCCATTCATGCTAATGTGATGCCGAGGCCATGAGGTTCATCCGCGCCTTTCTCCACTCCCTCGTCTGCGGGCTTTTTTTCTGTCTCTTGCTGGCCCTCCTCGTCCTGAATCTGAACATCAATATCCCCTTCCGGCCCGGGCTTCTATTCCGGATCGCCTTGTTCCTGAGCATCAGCTACGGCCTGGCCGCGACCGTCCTCATCCTGCTCCTCTTCTTCTTTTTTCAGTTCTTCTCGAGCCGCCGGACCAGTCTCTTCTTCTCGCCGGCCTTCCTGACGCTGGGGTCGTCGATCCTCATCCTCCTCTTTCTGGCTCTGTTCTGGGAAAACTATAAATACTTCCTGTCCTTCTTCGACCTGACGACCCGCACGCTCCTGCGCCGTCAGATGCTCGTCCTGTTCCTGTTGGGGCTGGCCGGCCTCGTCCTGACCTACGGCTATCATTATTATAAAAAAAAGGCCGCGCTCTTCCTGATCTACGCTCTTCTTCTCGGAGGAGGGTTCGTCTACACCGTCGGCCAGCGGGTCCGTTTTCCCCAACCCTCACCCCGCGAACAGACCATGACCCTCGACATCAAGAAAGCGCAGAAAAAGGTTATCCTGATCGGTCTCGAGGGCCTGAGTCTCGACTTCATCATCCCCCGGATCACGGAAGGGAGTCTGCCCAATTTCAACTGGCTCCTGGACAAGGGCAGCTGGGGACGGCTCGAGAGCTTCTCTCCGAACGAGCCCATCGTCCTGGGAACCTCGCTCACAACCGGAAAGCTCCCCTCCCGCCACCGCCGGATCTCGCCTTCCCGCTACCGCCTTCCCCATTGTCAGGTCGAGCTCGAGGTCGTCCCCCGATTCATGCTCTTCAAACAGCTGACCCGGGTCGGACTATTGACCGTGCTTCCTTCCGACCCCCCGCCCGTTGTCAAAGACATCTGGCGGATCTTCTCCGACAACCGGATTTCCGCCTTCAATCGGGAATTTCCGTTCCGGGCGGCGCCGGTCGCCGAACCGGCCCCTCCCGAGGCCCAGGTCGAGAAGTCGATCGCCCTCTTTTTCAAAGGGTTCGAAACGGACAAGAGCCCGCTCTTCAGGATCGTCCGGAGGTCCTTTGCCCTGGATTCGGACGCCGAAGAAAAGGCCTTCGAGGAAAAAACGCGCAGCCAGCCCCAGGTGTTCTCCCTGCAGCTCAACGGCCTCAACATCGTGGAGACCTATTTCTTCAAGTTCAGCGTCCCCGAACGCTACGGAAGCATCGCCCAGGAAGAGATCACCCGCTACGGTTCGGTCATCCCCCGCTATTATCACTATTACGACCAGGTCATCGGCAAGTACCTGGCCGGGCTCAAAGACGAAGACCTTCTGGTCGTCTACTCCTCCCACGGCATCGAGCCCCTTCCCCTCTGGAAGCGGTTCGTGGAGTGGATCCTGGGCAACCCGGACGTGTCGGCCGATCACGAGAACGCGCCCGACGGCGTCGTCTTCTTTTACGGGCGCGGGATCATTCCCGGGAACACGGCCGCCCGGGTCCGTCTGGTCGACCTGGCGCCGACCCTGCTCTACTACCTCGGCCTGCCGGTCGGGCGGGACATGGACGGCATCGTCCGGAGCGGAATCTTCAGCAGGGAGTTTACGGCCGAGAACCCCATTTTCTACATCTCGTCCTACGAAGACGTCGCCCTGACGAGCGAAAAGGGATCGGCCCGAAGACCGTAGCGACGGATCCCTACTTGATGATCTTGAGCATCCGGCGCCAGCGGGCCTTGGGAAGGAAGGTCGCGATCTTTTTGAGCCGGTCCCGGAACGATGTCTGGAGGTAGGCGTTCCGCTCGGCCTGGTAGGAGAAATAGATCATCCAGGGCCGTCCCTTGACATGGCTCAGGGGAAGAAATCCCCAGTAGCGGCTGTCCATCGAGTTGTCCCGATTGTCCCCCATCATGAACAGCTGCCCGGGCGGGACGGTGACGGGCCCGTAGTTGTCGCGGATGGGGTCGTCGTATTGATAGTACTCGCTCTTCTTGATGACCTGGTTGTCGCTGTGAAACTTGAACGGCTCCTGGATGGGTTGATCGTTGACGAAGACCTGCTTGTCTTTGATCTCGACCTTTTCGCCTTCGAGGGCAACCACCCGCTTGACATAATCCTTGGCCAGCTCCTGCGGGAATTTGAAGACGACGATGTTGTGGCGCTTCAAGGGGCGGTTGGGAATGAGGAAGTCCTCCAGGCCGGACTTGGGTTGGACGTAGGCGAATTTGTTGACGAGGAGGAAGTCGCCGATCAGGAGCGTCGGTTCCATCGACCCGGTCGGGATCTGGAAAGCCTGGACGACGAAGGTCATGACGAAGAAGACGAAGACGGCCGTCTCGACGATGAGCTCGAAATACTCCCGCTTAACGCTTTTTTCCCGGATCTTTTTCTTGCGGGTTTTTCGGACGGTCGCGGCGGGGGCGGCTTTCTCCGTCGTCTTGGGATTCGGTTTCGTTTCGCTCATGGGTCACCCGGTTGAAGGCCTACTATAACCAAAAACCGGGCTTTGGGCAATAGCGTTTATTGGGAGGCAGAAACAGCCTTGCTCCCCTTCAGGTTCTTAACGCCGTTTCCTCTCCGCCCTTCTCGGCTCCTGCGTAACTCCGCACATACATCCGAGACGTCAAGGAGAGGTTATTGGCATCCATCCCATCAAGTAGTTATCATTAGCGTGCTCAAACATACTCGTCGCCCCCGAAGGGGGTTCCCTCGAAGGACGGCTCGGAAAGGCTGAACCTTCAATGGTCGCTTCGGCTGTTTCTGCCTCCCATTTGGCCGCTACGCCGGCTCAGCCGCCCAGGGAGGCTTGACACGTTCGCTCAGCCTCAGTGTCACCCTTAACAACCGCCGCCTTATGGCCGGGGGTCGAGGGCTTGACAGGCGGCCCGAATCACGTTTTACTTAGGGCATGAATCTGACGATCTTCGGGTACCCCAAGACGGGAAAGACGACGTTCTTCAACCTCCTGGCCGGGGCCCAGATCGAGGTCAAGGCCTACGACGACGGCAAGAAGGACGTCCACGTCCACGCCTGTCCCGTCCCCGACGATCGCCTGGACCGGGTCGCCGCCCTCTACCCGGAGAAGAAGAAAGTCCATGCCCTCGTCGATATCGTCGACCTGGCCGGCGTCTCCTTCGGCGAGGTCAAGAGCGGCGCCTACTTGAACCTCCTCCGCAAAGCCGACGCCCTCGTCCACGTCGTGCGCGGATTCCGGGACCCGGCCATCCCCCATCCGGCCGGACGGGTCAACCCGGCCGACGACATCCGGACCATGGAGGAAGAGCTGGCCCTGGCCGATTTCGTGTCGCTCGAATCCCGCCTCGAGAAGCTCGACAAGGACATCAAGAAAGCCAAGGACCCCGAGGCCGAGAAGGAGCGGGACCTGCTGGCCCGGCTGCGGGCGGACCTCGAGGGGGGCCGGGCCCTGCGCGAGATCGAGATCCCGCACTTCGAAGAGAAACACCTGCGCGGGTTCACCTTCCTCAGCCGAAAGCCGCTCATCCACGCCGTCAACGCCGACGAAACGGACATCCCTCGCCTGAACGCGCCCGAGACGCTCGTTCCGGCGCCGGCCGGACGAGGCGTCCGGGTCCTGGCCTTCTGCGGAAAAATCGAGATGGAGATCCTGACTCTCGAGGGCGGGGACAAAGCCGTGTTCATGGAAGAATACGGGATGAAGGAATCGACGGCGGCCCGCGTCTTCCGGGACCTTCCCGGCTGGCTGGGCGAGGTCACCTTCTTCACGGTCGGCAAGGACGAGGTCCGTTCCTGGCTGATCTCCGACGGCACGCCCGCCGTCCGCGCGGCCGGGGCCGTTCATTCGGACATCGAGCACGGCTTCATCCGGGCCGAGGTTATCGCCTGGCAGGACCTTGTCCGGCTGGGCTCCCTCCAGGCCGCCAAGGACAAAGGCGCCATCCGCCTGGAGGGGAAGGACTATCCCGTCCGCGACGGCGACGTCATCTACTTCCGGTTTTCGCCATGACGCCCTCGTTCTTCATCGAAGCCGTCGACCCGGGCTCCTCGGCCCGGGCCGGCGTCATCCGGACGCCCCACGGTCCGATCGAGACGCCCGCCTTCGCGCCCGTCGCCAGCCAGGGAGCGGTCAAGGCCCTCGCCCACGACCGCGTCGAGGCCCTGGGCGCCCAGCTCATCCTCGTCAACGCCTACCATCTTTATCTTCGGCCGGGCGTCGAGCTGATCGCGCGGATGGGAGGGCTCCATCGCTTCCTCTCCTGGCCCAAGCCCATCCTATCCGACAGCGGCGGGTTCCAGCTTTACAGCATGTCGCCTCTGGTCAAGGTCCGGCCGGACGGCGTACGGTTCGCCTCCCACCTGGACGGGACCAGGATTTTCCTGACGCCCGAGGACGTCGTCGGAATTCAGATGGGTCTCGGGACCGATATCATGATGGTTCTCGATTATTTCGTCCCCTACCCCTCGCCCGCGGATAAAATGCGCGAAGCGGTCGCCCTGACCACGGCCTGGGCCCACCGCTCGAAGGATTTCCTCGCCGGCCGGGCCGACGACCGGCTTCTGTGGGGGATCTGCCAGGGCGGCACCGATCCGGACCTCCGGCGCCGGAGCGTCGAGGACCTCCTGGCGATCGGCTTCGACGGTTACGCGATCGGCGGACTGGGGATCGGCGAACCCAAAACCAGCCTCCTCGAAACTCTGGAGCGGGCGGACGGATTGCTGCCCAAAGACAGGCCGCGCTACCTCATGGGCATGGGTTATATCGAAGATATCCTCGAAGCGGTCGAGCGGGGCGTCGACTTGTTCGACTGCGTCCTCCCGACCCGGAACGCCCGGAACGGAACCCTGTTCACGAGCCGGGGCAGGGTCCTCATCAAGAACGTCAAGTACGCCGAGGATCCCCGGCCTCTGGACGAGGACTGTTCCTGCCCGACCTGCCGGCGCTACTCCCGGGCCTACCTCCGCCATCTCTTCGAACGGTCGGAAATCGGCTCGGCCGTGCTCAACACGATCCACAACCTCCATTTTTACCTTGACTTCTTCAGGAAAATCAGGCAAGCTATCCAATCTCGTTCCTATCCTGATTGGAAACAACGGACAATCGAGACCCTGACGCAAGATTCGTAAGTCTAGAGAGAAAGGATTACGCCAATGATGTTCGGGGGCTTATTCGGATTCCTCCAGCAGACGCCGCCCGGCCAGCGTCCCCAGGGAAACATGCTGACCGCGCTCGTCCCCTTTCTGCTGGTTTTCGTCGTCTTCTACCTTCTCATCATCATGCCGACCCGGAAAAAGCAAAAAAAGCACCAGAATCTGGTCAACAACCTCAAGCCCGGGGACCGGGTCGTCACTTCGGGCGGGATTTTCGGCACGGTGATGGGCGTCCAGCCGGACAAG
Source organism: Candidatus Aminicenantota bacterium (assembly GCA_022867325.1). Classification (GTDB taxonomy): domain Bacteria; phylum Acidobacteriota; class Aminicenantia; order Aminicenantales; family JAFGBC01; genus JAFGBC01. The sequence goes on from JALHUR010000377.1 coordinate 26,017, forward strand.
ATCGAGCTCAAGATCGCGGCCAACGTCAAGATCGACGTCACCAAGAGCGCGATCGGAGCCATTCTGGGACAGGGCGAGAAACCCGAAGGCCAGTAAGAACGGTCCGGCCATGAAGAAGAACCTCCAGTGGAAGGTGATCCTGAGCCTGGCCGTCGTGGTCGGGGCCATCCTGATCGCCTTTCCCTACAACGAGAAGAAAATCAAGCTCGGGCTGGACCTCAAGGGCGGCATCCACCTCGTCATTCAGGTCATGACCGACGACGCCCTCAAGATCGAGACCGATCAGGAGATCGCCCGCTTCCAGGAGTTCTTTAAGAAAAACACGATCGCCTTCCAGACCATGACCAGGGAGCGGCCGGGCCGCTTCGTCGTGACCGGGTACGATACGGACAAGCAGGCAAAAATCAAGGAGCTCGCGGACGATTACGCCCGGGACTGGGACTGCAACTTCAGCGGCGACCGGGTTATCTTCTCCCTGAAACAGGCCGCCGTCGTTTTCCTCAGGGACCAGGCCGTCACCCAGACGCTCGAGACCATCCGGAACCGGGTCGATATCATCGGCGTCGCGGAGCCCCTCATCCAGCGCCAGGGGAGCGAACGGGTCATCGTCGAACTCCCCGGCGTCGACGATCCGGACCGCGTCAAGAGCATCATCAAGGTCACGGCCGTCCTGGAATGGAAGCTGGTCAAGGCCGGGCCGGCCCCGGACGAGGCGACCCTCCTCCAGGCCTCGGGCGGCCAAGTTCCCGAGGACGCCGAGGTCGTCAAGGGCGATGCCAAGCGCGGCCATGGGGGTTACTACCTCCTGACCAAGGTGGCCACTGTAACCGGCCGCGACCTTCGGACCGTCCGCCGCACGTCCGACAACTGGAACAACCCGGCCGTCGCCTTCACCCTGAACGCGGAGGGCGGCATCCGCTTCGAGAAGACGACCGGGGAGAGTATCGGCAAGCAGATCGCCATCGTCCTGGACGGCCGGGTCCAGTCCGCGCCCGTCGTCAATGCCCGAATCGATCGCACTCAAGGCGGTGTCATCGAGGGCGGGTTCACGATGGAAGAAGCCGACGACCTGATCGTCGTCCTTAAAGCCGGGGCCCTTCCGGCCGGGATCAAGTACCTCGAAGACCGGACGATCGGCCCCTCCCTGGGCGCCGACTCGGTCCGCCAGGGGATCCTGGCCGGGCTGGTGGCCATCGTCGCCGTCATGACCTTCATGATCTTCTTCTACAAGCTCTCGGGCGTCAACGCCGTGACGGCCCTCATCCTGAACGTCGTCATCCTGTTCGGCGCCCTGGCCTACTTCAAGGCGACCCTGACCCTGCCCGGCATCGCCGGCATCATCCTGAGCGTCGGCATGGCCGTCGACGCCAACGTCCTCATCTTCGAGCGGATTAAGGAGGAGCTGGCCTTGGGCAAGACGGTCCTCAACTCGATCGTCCAGGGATTCAGCAAGGCCTTCAGCGCCATCTTCGACTCGAACTTGACGACGATCATCTCGGCCGTGTTCCTCTTCCAGTTCGGGACGGGACCGATCAAGGGCTACGCCGTGACCCTCATCATCGGCCTGCTCGCCAACTTATTCACGGCCGTCTTCGTCTCCCATCTCATTTTCGACCTCACGGTCCGCAAGACCGCCAAGAGACTGAGCATCTAACATGCAACTCTTCAAAACACCCCGCATCCCGTTCCTGAAATACAAGTACGCCGCCTTGGGCGTCACCGGCCTGATCGTCCTGGCCGGGATTCTCAACGTGACGGTCGGCCGCGGCCTGAAGCCGGGCGTCGACTTCGGCGGCGGGACTCTTCTCCGCGTCAAGTATAAAACCCCGATCGATGTCGGCGAGATCCGCCGGACCCTCAAGGACGCCGGCTTGGAGAACTCCGTCATCCAGGAAACCGGAGAAAAGAACGGCCGCGAATTCCAGGTCCGGACGGCCCAGGTCATCAAAGCCGCCGACGAGCAGCAGGAAATGGAGGCCCACGAGAAGCTGGCCGACCGGATCGTCGAGGCCCTGCGCGGCGCGGGCGGACAGTCCGCCCCGGCCGCGGGCCAGAGCGACCTCAACACGCTGGACGCCAAGGGCTTGGCCTCCCTGTTAGCCGTCGCCTACTCGGAGCGGGCCGAGGACCTGGCCCGGAAAATCATCGCCCTGCGGATCGAGGCCGGCATCTTCCCCGATTTCGACGCCCTCAAGGCGTCCGGGGTCGGCGATGACGTCATCAGCTACCTCAAGGGCAAGACCTACCTCGGGTCGCTCACGATCCTGAGCCGCGAGACGGTCGGACCCCAGGTCGGCAAGGATCTCAGGGGCAAGGCGACCAAGGCCACGATCTGGGCCTTGCTCGGAATGCTCGTCTACATCGCCGTCCGCTTCAAGCTCGCCTACGGCGTCGCCGCCATCTTCACGCTGGCCCAGGACGTCCTGATCACGATGAGCCTCTACACCTTCACCAACCGCGAGATCAACCTCCCGATCATCGCGGGCATCCTGACCATCGTCGGTTTCTCGATCAACGACACGATCGTCATCTTCGACCGGGTCCGCGAGAACCAGAAGATCATGCGGCGGGAGTCCTTAGAGTCCGTCATGAACACGAGCCTCAACCAGACTTTGGGACGGACCCTGATCACCTCGGGCACGGTCTTCCTGACCCTGCTCGCCCTGTACCTGTTCGGCGGCGAGGTCATCAACGATTTCGCCTTCATCATGCTGATCGGAACGATCGAGGGCGTCTATTCGACCGTGTTCATGTCCTGCCCGGTCGTCCTGTTCTGGTACAAGATGTTCGCGCCCCAAAAAGGGATGAAAAAATAAAAAAAAGTGTTGTCAAACGGGAGGATTTTCTTTATACTTTATCCTACCTTACTGAGTCTATTTATGACAACGAGGTGACACATGGCTGAAAAGACGACAAAGCCGCAAGCGGCCAAGACGCCCGTCGCCGTGAAGAAGGAAGTCGTTCTCCCCGAGCTTTTCCGCGACTCCTTTTTCGTGGGCAGCAAGGGCGCCGGCAGCAAGGCGATCGCATTCCCGATCGCGGTTCTCCTCCACGCGTTGGCCGTCATCGCCATCATCGTCATCCCGCTCCTCTCGACGAGCGATCTTCCCAAGGTGGAAGTTTACAGCGCGTTCCTGGCCCCTCCGCCCCCGCCTCCGCCGCCTCCTCCGCCGCCCGCCAAGAAACGGGCTTCCTCGAGCACGCGGACGCGGATCAGGCCGGTTCAGGCCCAGTCGACGGTGGCCCCGGGCCGGCTGGTCGCTCCGGTCGAGATTCCCCAGGAGATCGCCGAAGAACAGATCTCCGACATCGGGATTGAGGGCGGCGTCGAGGGCGGCGTCGAGGGCGGCGTCGTCGGCGGCGTCCTGGGCGGCGTCGTGGGCGGAGTGTTGGGGGGCGTCGTGGGCGCGATCGAGGCCCCGGTCCGGGCCATCGGCGAAATCAAGCCGCCGCGCCTCATCAAGGAGGTCCCTCCGATTTATCCCGAGATCGCCCGGCAGGCGCGGGTCGAGGGGGTCGTCATCATCGAGGCCGTGACCGACATCTACGGCCGGGTCCAACGCTGGAAGGTCATGCGCTCGATTCCGCTCCTGGACCAGGCGGCGATCGACGCCGTCAAGCAGTGGGTCTACGAGCCGATGATCATCAACGGCAAGCCCCGCGGCGTCATCTTCACCTTGACCGTTCGATTCCAATTGAAATAACAATATAAATAGAAAAGCTGACCATGGCTTTCGAGATTTAAAAGGAGGTTTTCAACATGCAACTTGGCTTTCTCGAAATGTGGAACCAGATGGGCACCGTGGCCAAAGCCGTCTCCTTCATCCTGATCTTCCTGTCGGTCCTCTCCATCTACTTTTTCATCGAACGGATGATGACGTTCAACCGGGCGAAGAACAAATCCAAGCAGGCCGCCCCGGCCCTGGCCGACCTTCTCAAGGCCGGCAAGCTCAATGAAGCTCTGACCCTGTCCAATAAAAAGGACTACAAGGGCAGCCACCTGGCTCGTATCACCGCCGCCGGCATCCACGAGTTTCTGGCCGCCAGGGAATCGGGCCTGTCCCTTGAGGAGCAGATCGAGTCGGCCTCGAGAGGCTGCAACCGGGCCGCGTCCCTGTTCACCCAGGACCTCAAGCGCGGCTTCAGCGTCCTGGCCACGATCGCGACCTCGTCGCCCTTCATCGGCCTGTTCGGGACGATCTTCGGCATCATCACCGCCTTCCGCGGCATGCAGCTGACCGGCTCGGGCGGCATCGGCGCCGTGGCCGGCGGTATTTCCGAGGCCCTGATCACGACCGCGTTCGGGATCCTCGTCGCCGTCATCGCCCTCTGGTGCTACAACCTGCTCAACAGCAAGATCGACGTTTACCAGGCCGAGATGGAAAACACGTCCTCCGAGATCGTCGATTACTTCATGAGGAAGAGATAAGCGCGGCGGCCGTCAGCCCCCTTGGGGGCGCGCGGGATTCCGCAAAGAGAGGCCTATCATGGGATTAAACATTGGCGGCGAAGAGAAGGTCAAATCGGAACCCAACGTCGTTCCGCTCTGCGACGTCCTGCTCGTTCTCCTCATCATCTTCATGGTCCTGACGCCCCTCATCACCTCGGAGAAAGGGACCATCAAGCTTCCGGTCGCCCTGAACACGATCGACATGCCCGACAAAATCGATGTCGCGCTGAAGATTCGCAAAGACGGAACGATGTTCCTCAACCAGGATACTAAGCCGGTGACACTGGAGAACCTCCAGACGGCCCTGGAAGAGGCCTTCCTGACGGTGAGCGAAAAGAAGCTTTATATTAAAGCCGACATGGAGCTCGAGTTCGGCAAAATCGTGGATATCATCGATATCCTCAAGGACGCGGGCATCGATGTCATAGGCATCATCACCGAGAAGAAAACGGAAAAGGCCGAGTAGCCGTTATTCGGCCCCACGGCAACGCCTTTCGGCGGACGTTAGCCGACGAAACAGCCAGGGAGGGGCAAGCCTAAAGCTTGCCCCTTTTTTTTTATCATGAAACCATGGCCTTTCGCCGCCGGCCCGCTTTGAGCGTCTCGTTCATGCTCCCGGTGCGGTAGCCGTCAAGATCCAGCGAAATATAGGTGTAGCCAAGGCTTTTTA
>JALHUR010000378.1 GCA_022867325.1 Candidatus Aminicenantota bacterium
TCGGCGGCCTATCTTCCGACCAAGAACGACGTCTTCCGCTTTTCGGCCGGCGTCTATCATCAGTACGGCGATTACTACCTTCTCGATCGAAACCCGGATCTCAAGCCGAAGGCCGCGGTCCACTATGCCCTGAGCTATGATCGGATCATGGATGATATGGAACTTCGGGCCACGGCCTATGACAAGGAATACCGGGACCTCTATCTCAACGGCGCCGACGGATCGGCCGGAAACGGCGGGTTCGGGTTCGCCCGCGGGGCCGAGCTTTTCGTAAAGAAGAAGAGCCCCCGTTCCGAATTCATCCTCGTCTATAATTTCCTTCGCTCGCGGCGGAAGGAAAACGACCTCCCGAGTCCCGCCCCTTCGCCGTACGAGATCGCTCATTCCGCGACGGCCATCCTGACACGGACAATCGGGAAGACCGAGGTCGGCCTAAGGTATTCCATCGCCTCGGGCCGGCCATGCACCCCTTTGGTCGGACGGGAATGGGATCCGGCCGATCAAGTTTATTCGCCGATCTGGGGCGAACCCTACAGCGACCGCTATCCCGTCTATAGCAGGCTGGATTTGACGGGCAACACGCGCTTCACTCTCTGGAACAGGCTCGTTGTCCTCTATTTCGGCCTCACCAACGTTCTCAACAACAAGAATATCCTGAGATATGACTACGGGGACGATTATGCCGGCCGCAAGGATCAGCAGTCCATTTTCGGCCGCAGTCTTTTTCTGGGGATTTACATTCCCTTTTTTTAAGGTCGCGGCCAGGATCAGTATAAACAAAAATACATTTTTTGCTCTATTCTTTCGGCTGGCTTCGAGCTCAACCTGAAGCCGCAGCACGTTCCTCAACCGTCCTTGACATCATTCGATGCCATGATCTACCATTCCCCACGACGCTAGGAAGGAAGAGCGGAACTTGAATTCCAGGAGGTTTGTCATGAGGTCTGAGATGTGGAGTCGAAGAGCAATTCTGAGGATGGCGGGCGGTCTTATGCCGGCCGCGTATGCGGTCAAGGCCGGCGGCCTCGAACGCGTCATGGAAGCTTCCCAATCGGTCGCGGACCGGACGCCCGAGGAGGTCGCCAAAGACGAGTTCTACTGGCGGGAGATCCAGCTGGCCTTCAAGCTGGACCGCTCCCTGATAAACCTCAATAACGGCTTCACCTCGCCCATGCCCCGGGTCGTCCTCGAGTCGGTCTTCCGTTACATGGATATGATCAACATGCTGCCTGTCCATTATCAGGGCATGGTCGCCGCCAACGTCCAGACGATCCGCCGACGGATGGCGAACGAGTTCGGCTGCGACCCCGACGAGATGGCCCTGACCCGCGGCGCAAGCGAGGCCCTGCAGATCGCGATCAACGGGATCGACCTCAAGGCCGGCGACGAGGTCGTCACGACCGATCAGGATTATCCCCGCATGCTGACGACGTGGGACCAGCGCATGCGTCGGGACGGCATCAAGATCACGCGCCTGCAGTTCCCGGTGCCGGCGACGCAGGATCACCTCTACCGGCTGTTCGAGAAGGCCATCACGCCGAAGACGAAGGTCTTCCACTTCTGCCACATCACCAACCTGACCGCCCAGATGTTCCCGGTCCAGCGGATCTCCCGTCTGGCCCGCTCGAAGGGCATCGTCACGATCGTCGACGGCGCGCACGCGCTGGGGCAGTTCCCCTTCAAACTACGAGATCTCGAGTGCGACGCCTACGGCGTCAGCCTGCACAAGTGGCTGCTGGCTCCGATCGGCAACGGCTGCCTGTACGTGCGCAAGGATATGATCCCTAGATTTTGGCCGCTCCAGGCCGCCCCGGAACAGCAGGACAACGATATCCGCAAGTTCGAATCCATCGGGACACACCCCTGGGCCATCCGGGCGGCGCTGGGCGAGGCCCTGGCCTTCCATCAGGCCATCGGGGCCGAGCGCAAGGCGGCGCGTTTGCGCTTCCTGACGCTCCGCTGGGCCAACGCGCTCAAGGTCCATCCGCGCGTAAAGATCCTGTCGAACATCGGCGAGCCCGCCGAGATATGGGCGGTCGCGGCGGTCGCCATCGAGGGCATCGACGTCAGGGCGCTAGCGCGTTTCCTGATGGACAA
>JALHUR010000379.1 GCA_022867325.1 Candidatus Aminicenantota bacterium
CACGATCGTCTCGACCCGCGTCCTCAGCCCCAAGCGGGCCGTCATCTGGGCCGCCTTCTTCAATTTCGTCGCCTTCCTCATTTTCGGGACGGCCGTCGCCACGACGATCGGCAAGGGCCTGATCGACATCAAGGTCGTCGATCCCCTGGTCATCTTCGGCGGCCTGATCGGGGCCATCTCCTGGAACATCCTGACCTGGTATCTCGGCTTGCCGTCGAGCTCTTCCCATAGCCTGATGGGAGGATATCTCGGCGCCGCCGTCGCCAAGGCCGGTCCCGGGGTCGTCATCGTCAGCGGCTGGACCCTGCCCCTCATCTTCATCGTCCTGGCTCCCCTGCTGGGGCTGGTCCTGGGGAATTTCATGATGATCGCCACGACCTGGCTCGTACACAAAAAACCCCTGGCTTTCGTCAACCTCTGGTCCCGAAGGATGCAGTTCGTCTCGGCCGCCCTCTACAGCCTGGGACACGGCGGGAACGACGCCCAGAAGACCATGGGGATCATCGCCACCCTTCTCTATTCGTCCGGGCACATGAAGACGTTCCACATCCCGCTCTGGATCGTGCTGTCCGCCCACACGGCCATAGCCTTGGGAACGTTGACGGGGGGCTGGCGCATCGTCAAAACCATGGGCCAGAAGATCGTCAAGCTCAAGCCGATCGACGGATTCTGCGCCGAGACGGCAAGCGCCATGAGCATCTACCTGGCCACCCACCTGGGCGTGCCCGTCTCGACGACCCACGTCATCACTGGGGCGGTGACGGGCGTCGGCGCGGCCAAGAACGCCGCCTCGGTCAAGTGGCAGGTCACGATCAAGATCGTCTGGGCTTGGATCCTGACCATCCCGGCGGCGGCCTTGTGCGCCGCCCTTTCTTACAAGGTCATCCGGCTTTTCTTTTAATTGTCCCTGAGAGCGGACGGCCCCTTGGAAGGGGCGGGAAGCGCCAATGCTTCGCTCGACTTCCCTTTCCTAGCCTGGCCCGGCTTTACGATTCTTTCTACCGAGGAGGCTTTCGATCCGTCCCTCCATATCCTCGAAATGGGTTCCCTTCCAGAAAACGCGGCCGCAGCCGGGGCAGAGGGCGAACGCCCGGCCTCTCTCCAAGACGAACGGAACGACCAGGTTCATGGCTCTCTCCCTGGGGATGGATTTGAGGGGAAGGTTGCAGGCGATGCAGAGGGAGTTTGGCGCGGCCTCGTCCCGGAGCGAGAAGACATCGAGGACCTGGCGGACCTGGTCCTCCCACTTTTCGCTTTCAATAAGCAGGGTTCGAACCGTCCGGGCCCGGCCGGCCAGTTTAGTATCCCTGGTCAGGAGGACCCGGCCGTCGCGGCCGGCGATGCGGACGAGCTCGCTATCCTCGATCTTGGAAAAATAAAGGACGTCGAAGCCCAGGATGCGCAGCCACTTGGCGAGCTTTCCCAGCATGCAGTCGGCGATGAAGGTCACCATCGGGTTCCGCCCGGCCCAATAATCATACCCGAAAACAAGACTCCCAGACTATCCGAAAGAAGAAGGAGGGGGGTCCTGTCGCGGCTCACCCCCGCACTCATGGAAGCCATGAGTACGGGAAGCCTCGCCGCGCCACCCCATTTTTTCATTTCCCGAAATCAAGTGCCGTGAAAGTCGATAGTCGGGAGGATGTTCAGAGTCCCAGGAACTGGACGGACAGGCCGGACAGGAAAATCATGGCGCCGGCCAGGGCGTGGGCGTAGCGCTCGAGCCGTCCCAGCCTGAGGAAGCTCACCCCCCAGGACGAGAGGCCGATGATGACGAGCATGGTCAGGATGGTCGCCAGGCCGAAGGCCGCGGCGACGAGGACGACGCCGGCCGTGCTGTGTTTGGCCGCCGGGTACATGATGAGCGGGATGAGCGGCTCGCAGGGTCCGAAGACGAAAATCGTGAACAGGATCCAGGGTGTCAGATTGACTTTTCCGGACTCGCCGTGGACGTGGTAATGGCCGGATTCGTGGCTGTGGACGTGGTCATGCTCGTCCCCGGGACCGTGGAGGTGGCTGTGGCCGTGGGGCTTGTTCCTCCAGGCCCGCCTCATCCCCCAGAGAAAATAGGCGAGCCCGAAGCCGACGAGGAGCCAGGCGGCCACCCCGCCCCGGATGGACTCGACTCCCTCCAGCTTGGTCACCGCGATGCCCAGCGCCAATCCCAAAAAGCCGAGGACGATCGAACTCAGGATGTGGCCCAATCCCGCCAGGAAAGCAACGAACAGCGTCTTGCGCAAGCGCCAGCGCCGGGCCTTCCCGATAACGATGAAGGGAAGGTAGTGGTCCGGCCCGATGACGGTATGGATGAAGCCGATCGAAGCGGCCGTCGCGGTCAGGATCAAGATGTCGTGTTCCATGCTCAGCCCATAAAAAAAGTGGTGGACGGTAGGGGATTCGAACCCCCGACCTCAGCGTTGCGAACGCCGCGCTCTCCCAGCTGAGCTAACCGCCCACGCTTGCCTGCCGGTCGGGCCGACAGGCTACCTAATTTACCATGTCGACGGAATATTTTCCAGATCGATCTCGGACGGCGGATCCGGTTTCGGTTCTTGCTCGAGGATGTCATCTTGGGTACAATTTTGTCCGCCAGGATAAAGAAAATGAAGATCTTCGGCAAGAAACCGGCGGAGGGACACGGTCGCTACGACGTCGGCACAGCCCGGCTGGAATACGGCATCGAAAAGATCGCCGGCGGCTTGATGGTCATCGGAACCGTCCGCGGAGGGCCGGGACGGTTCGAGATCGTCCGGATGCCGGCGCCGCGCGAGTTCCTCCTCAACAACTGGCAATCCTGGGGTCCGACGCAGAAGGTGAGCCGGGAAGAGCGCTTCCCCGAGCTCGAGGCCATCCACCGCGATTACAGTCCCTTTGTCTTTTCCCCGGTCCCGGACCTGATGCTGCGCGGCCCGGTCAGCGATTACTTCGCGGCCGGCGAATCCTTCCTGGCCGGCTTCCTGGCTTCCCGCGTCGCGCACCCTTTCTTCGTCGTCGAGGACGGCGACCTCGTCGGATATCTCGACTATTTCGATTTCCGAGCCGACAGGCCCGTCGCGCTCGAACCGTTTGTCCTCCTCGAAGGAACGCCGGTCGAATCGCTTCTCGGCCGCTATGCCGCGCTCGCCCAGGCCGAGAACCGGGTTGTCGTCAATCCCTGGAACCCGGCCGGCTGGTGCAGCTGGTATCATTACTTCGGAAAGCTCGAATGGGCCGACGTCCTCAAAAATCTGGATATCGCCCGGAGCGTTCCCGGCTTCCCCTTCGAGGTCTTCCAGGTCGACGACGGCTACCAGACCGACATCGGCGATTGGCTCGAAGGGCGGGCCGGCTACCCGGGCCTTTCCGGGATGGCCGAGGCCATCCGCTCCCGCGGCTTTCGGGCCGGGATCTGGACGGCCCCCTTCAGCGCGGCCGAGACATCGCGGCTGTTCAGGGACCATCCGGACTGGATGGTGTCCGAGGGCGGCCGTCCCAAGCACTGTTATCGCGGCTGGAAAAAAAACATCTACGCCCTCGACACCGGCCGGGCCGATGTCCAGGCCTGGCTCGGCGAGGTTTTTTCCGCGATCAAGGCGGCCGGGTTCGACTACTTCAAGATCGACTTCCTGTTCGCGGCCGCGATGCCGGGCGAGCGGGCCCGCCCCCTGACGCCCGTCCAGGCCTACCGGGAAGGCCTCAAGGCCGTCCGCGAGGCCATCGGTCCCTCCTCGTTCCTGCTCGGCTGCGGCGCGCCCCTTCTCCCCTCGGCCGGGCTCGTCGATGGGATGCGCATCGGCGAGGACACGGCGCCGTACTGGAAAACCAAGCCCTCGGCCTTCCAGGGGCCCAACGCCTACTTCGCCCTGAAAAACG
>JALHUR010000380.1 GCA_022867325.1 Candidatus Aminicenantota bacterium
CGGCCGATCTTGCCGAAAAGCTTGCTGCCGAAGACAACCGGGACCTGCCGTCCTCCATAAAGGCCGATCGAACGGCTGATGAAGGGAGTAAAGCTCATGCTCGAGCTGAAATTGAAGACCTCCGAGCCCTCCAGGAAGAACATCCGCTTTTCGGGAAAGTACAGCGGGAAGCGGGTCAGGTTGATGCGGCGCTCGTCGGCCTCGGTCTCGGCGAAATCCATGCTGTAGCTGAGCACGCCCACGAAATTGGGGGTAAAATTCTTATAGATGTCGAAACCGCCGTCGAGCGCGCGCTCCGAGCCCGCGCCTCCCGTACCGAAACCGTCCTTCAGGACGCTGGCCAGCCCGTAAGGCCTGAATGTGATCCCCAGGCCCTGCCGGACGCTTTCGATTCCCACGAGGGCGGCCGCCTCCATCGGGTAGTTGAAAACGCTGTCCCTGTTCGTCCCGGACAGGCGGATGGTCTCCTGCTTGCGGGGGATCGTCCGCTCGACGTTGATGCCCCAAACGGTCAACCCCGGCTTGAAGGACAAGGTCTTGAAGGGAATCCGGAACTCGGCGCTCCAGCCGTTCTCAAGGATCCGGCTGCTGGCGTCCCAGATGCCGTCCCAATTGAGGCTGGCTTGTCCGCCCGAGACCAGGCCTTCCCCCCGCGCGCCCCGCGGGTTGACGAAAAAGATATAGGCGTTACGCTTGTCCTGGAAGGGATCGAGCAGGACGCGAATGAGGTCGTCGCTCGGCAGCCCTTGGTTGCCGTGGCCCCACGGGCCGTGAGACTGTTCGCCTCCGCTGTCGTGGGCCATCGTCCGGGCCGCGATCCGGGCCGGCTCGCCGTCGGCGCAGAGGACGCCGATGTAGAGATTCTCCTCATCGTAGAGAATCCGGAGCTCGGTCCGTTCGGTCGGATCCTCGTTGGCGCGCGGTTCGACCATCCGGAAACCGGAGAAGGGGAGGGCAGACCGCCAGGCCTGGTCGTCGAGGATGCCGTCGATCTTGGGGCCCTTCTCGACGCGGACGGCCCTCAGCTCGGACGCAAAGAGGGACGGAACCAGGCAGAGCGCCGGGACCAAGACCGAGAAGCCTATTTTTTTCATGACGGCCTTTCTGGAATCATCTTGCGGAAAAACGAGATCCGCGCAAACCGTTTTATTCTAATCCCCCCGGGCCGCTATTTCAAGGCGTCCTGAGAATTGACCCCGTCCCGTCTGTGTGCGATAATGAAATTTCTATTTTCACGAAAAAAAGGCCTCATCATCATGGAAAAAAATTTAATCGGGATCCGGCGCGAAGACATCAATCCCTGGGAGAAGAGAGTCCCGCTCATCCCCAGCCACATCCGGGAATTGATGAGGGACCATCCGCTTGAGTTCAGGCTCCAGCCGTCGGCCCGCCGCGTCATCCCCGACGAAGAATACGCGCGTGAAGGAGCCGGGATCGACGAGCACCTTTCCTGCTGCGCGATCCTGTTCGCCATCAAGGAGATCCCGCTCCATCTTTTCGAGAAGGACAAAGTTTATATCTTCTTCTCCCACACGGCCAAGGGGCAGGCCCACAATATGCCCATGCTCAAACACATGGCCGAGCTCGGCTGCACGCTCATCGATTACGAGAAGATGGTCGACGACAAAGGACAGCGGGTCTTGTTTTTCGGACGACAGGCGGGCTACGCCGGGATGATCGACACCCTCTGGACCTACGGCCTGGCGTTAAAGAACGACGGTCTTCAAACGCCGTTCGCCCCTATACGCCAGACGATCCGCTACTTGAATCTGGTCGAGGCCAGGGAAGCCGTCCAGAAGGTCGGCCGGGAGATCCGGGTCAAGGGTTTGGACCGGCGGCTCCTCCCCTTCGTCTGCGGTTTTGCGGGCTACGGCCACGTCTCCCAAGGAGCCCAGGAGATCTTCGACCTCCTGCCCTTCGAGCAGGTGGCGCCCCGCGACTTGGCCGCCTTCGTCAAGGAAGGAAATTACTCCGCGCATCGGGTCTACAAGGTCGTCTTCAAGGAAGAGGACATGGTCGAACCCAAGAATCGCGGCGCCCGGTTCGAGCTCCAGGACTACTATAAATCTCCCGAGAAATACGCGTCCCGATTCGAAGATTATCTTCCCTATCTCAATATTTTAGTCAACGGCATTTACTGGGCGCCCAAGTACCCGCGCTTCGTGACCAAGGACATCCTGAAACGGCTCTACGCGCCCGGCGCCCAGCCCCGCCTCCGCGTCATCGGAGATATCAGCTGCGACGTCAACGGGGCCGTGGAGTGTACCGTCAAGGCGACCGACCCCGACCACCCGATCTACGTCTATGATCCCGTCCAAGACCGCGCCCTGGACGGAGCCGAGGGCCGCGGTCCGGTCGTTATGGCCGTCTACAACCTGCCGGCCGAGATCCCCCTCGAGTCCTCCGTGTTCTTCAGCCAAGCCCTCAAGCCCTACGTCCCCGCCATCGCCGCGGCGGATTACAGGGGCGACTTCGCCCGCTGCAATCTCCCCGACGTCGTTAAAATGGCCGTCATCCTCTACCGCGGACAATTGACCGCGGACTACGCCTATCTTCAGAAATTCATAGGATCATGAAAAAAGTCCTCGTTCTCGGCGCAGGCTATGTCTCGGGCCCCCTCGTCCATTATCTCTCGGAAAAGGCCGGTTTCTCCTTGGTCGTCGCCGACGTCGACGCCGACAAGGCCGCCAAGCTCGCCGCCGCCCACCCCCGGGTCGAGGCCCGCCGCCTCGACCTTCAGGATGAGAGCCTCTTAAGCGGCGAAATCGCCGGCGCGGACCTCGTCGTCAGCCTCGTTCCCTACACGTTCCATCCCGTAGTCGCCCGGCTTTGTATCGTCCACCGGAAAAACATGGTCACGACCTCCTACGTCAGCGACGCCATGAAGGCTCTCGACGGGGCGGCCCGGTCGGCCGGGGTCACCATCCTCAACGAAATCGGCCTCGATCCGGGCATCGATCACATGGATGCTGTTCGGATCATCCACGACATCAAGGACCGGGGCGGCCGGGTGGACGGCTTCACGTCCTACTGCGGGGGCCTGCCGGCGCCCGATGCCAACACGAACCCGTTCGGCTACAAATTCTCCTGGAGCCCGATCGGCGTCCTGCTGGCCGGCACCAACCCGGCCCGTTATCTCAAGGACGGCCGCGAGGTCTCCGTCCCGGCCCAGGATCTTTTCGCGCATACCACGGCGATCCCGATCGAGGGTCTGGCCGAATTCGACGGCTACCCCAATCGGAACTCGCTCCCTTACATCGAACTCTACGACATCCCCACGACGCGAACCATGCTCCGCGGAACCCTGCGCTACAAAGGCTGGTGCCCGACGCTCAAGGCGATAGCCGACATCGGTCTCCTCGGCCGGACCGAGCAGGACTTCGGCGGGCTGACCTATCGAACGCTCCTGGCCCGCCTAATCGGGCGTAGCGGCGCCGAGGATGTCCGTCAAGCCCTGGCCGACAAGCTGGGCCTCGACGCGGGATCGAGCGTCATCGAACGCATCGAATGGCTCGGCCTTCTCGACGAAGAGCCGCTGCCGTTGGCCCAGGGCTCGCCCCTCGACATCCTAGCCGGCCTCATGATCCGCAGGCTTCAGTACCGGGAAGGGGAGAGGGACATGATCGTCCTCCAGCACACCTTTGAGGCCTCGTTCCCGGGGGGGCGTCGCGAGACGATCGTCTCCTCCCTCGTCGACTTCGGCGTCCCGGGCGGATTCTCCTCCATGGCCCGGACGGTCGGCTACCCGGCCGCGACCGGAGCCCGCCTGCTTCTCGAAGGCCGCATCGAGCGCAAGGGTGTCCTGATCCCGATTCATCCCGAAATCTACGGCCCCGTTCTGGACGAGCTCGGTACCCTGGACATCCGATTCAAGGAACGGCGGGAAGAGAGCTGACGAGCGGTCTTCCCCTCCAAGGTTGACCGGAGGAGTCGATTTTCAGCTTAATTTATTTATAATTAATTAATTACGCATTTTCCGCGACGGCCTAGCGATTGACAATCTCCCGCCGATAATGCTATAAAAGATTAAGCTTTTGGCATGAAAAACGCGACGCTTAAGGAAAAAGACAGACAGATTCTCAATCTGATCGTCGAGAACTACCTCAAGGTCGGCAAACCGGTCAGCTCGGGACTCCTTTCCCAAAAAAAGAGAATCCTCGACTCGCCGGCCACCCTTCGCACTATCATGGTCAAGCTCGAAGACATGGGGTTCCTCCATCAGCCCCACACATCGGCCGGCCGCATTCCCACCGACAAGGGGCTCCGCTTTTACGTCAATCACCTGTTCGCCACCGTACTTCACGACGGCGGACAGACAAGCCCCTTCGGCGGGGAGTTCGCGCAGGAAAAGGGCGATTTCGATTCTCTCTTGGTCAAGGCCTCCAAAGTCCTGGCCGAGCAATCGGACAACCTCGGGTTCGTCGTCTCGCCCCGCATCTCCAGGATTCAATTCCGCTACCTCCGATTCATCAAGGTCGGCGAGGACCGGACCTTGGTCATTCTGGTCACGACCTTCAACATGGTCCTGACCGAGGTCGTCAAGACCGACATCTACTTCAGCCAGACCGAACTCGACGGCGCCTCCGAGTACGTCAATCAGAACTTCCGGGGGAAAAACCTCCAGGCCATCCGGGATCACCTGTTCCGGGAGCTTCCGACCTTCCGCCGCAGCTACGAGATCATCGTCAATAAGCTCATCGTCTTCCTCAAAACCTATTTTCTCCAGGAGGAAAAGGAGGGCCGGATCTTCCTCCAGGGCGCGGCACGGCTTATCGACAAGCCCGAGCTGTTCGACATGGAACGCCTCAAGATTCTCTTCCAGAATTTCGAGGAGCGGGCCAAGCTGGCCAACCTCTTGTCCGAGTTCATCGCCCTGGACAGGGTTAAAGTCCTGATCGGTTCCGAATCGAACGTCCCCGATATCGAGGACTGTTCGCTCATCCTCTCTCATTACGGAACCCGGAACCAGGTCCTGGGGTCCCTGGGCATCCTGGGTCCCAAACGGATCCCCTACGACCGGATCATCCCCCTCGTTGACTGCATCGCCAAACAGTTGAGCCATACGATCAGCCACCATTCATAGAGAGGACGGCATGACCAAGAAGAAGCACCATCCCAAGCCCGAAGCCAAGGAAGCGACGCCGCCTCCCCAGCCGACGCCCTCCATCCCCGAACCCGAAACGTCCCCCGCCGCCCCCGGGCCGGCCGAAGGGGCGGCCGCGGACGACAGCGTCGAGGTCGTGCCCCTTCCGGTCGACGAATACGAAGAGCTCCGTAAGGCCTTCGCGTCCCTCGAGCACGATTTTCTCCGGATGAGACAGGAACGCGATGAGCTCAAAGACAAGTACATACGGAAGCTGGCCGAGATGGACAACCTCCGCAAGCGGGTCGAACGCGAAAAGTCCGAGTTTCAAAGCTTCGCCCTCAACGACGTCCTCCGGGACATCCTGGTCGTCGTCGACAATTTCGCCCGGGCCCTGGCCGGACCGGCCGGCCAGGATGGGAAGAGCTTCCAGGACGGAATGGAACTCATCCACAAGCAACTCGCGGATTTCCTGATTAAAAAAGGGGTCACGCCGATCGAGGCCAAGGGTCGGATCTTCGACCCGACCCTTCACCAGGCATTCGACAGCGAAGAAGCCGAGGACGTCCAGGAACCGACCGTTGTCGAAGAGATGCAGAAAGGCTACCTTCTCCACGGCCGGCTGCTTCGGCCCTCCCTGGTCAAGGTCCGGGTTCCCAAGAAGGGGGGTTAACGACGATGGGACATATCATCGGCATCGACTTGGGCACGACCTTTTCCTGCGTCGCCTACCTGGAAGGCCAACGGCCGCTCGTCATCCCGAATCTCGAAGGCGCGCGGACGACGCCTTCGGTGGTGAGCTTCACGACCTCGGGCGAGCGGCTGGTCGGGAATCTCGCGCTCCGCCAGGCCATCACCAACCAGGAGCACACCATCTTCGCCGTCAAGCGGTTGATCGGCCGGAAATTCGATTCCCCGGAAATCGGCCAGGCCTGCAAGAAGGTCGGGTTCGGGCTGGGGGCCGCCGACAACGGCGACGTCCAGATCCTCGTCGACGGCCAAATCATCTCGCCCCAGGAAGTCTCGGGCATCATCCTCGATTACCTCCGGCGCTGCGCCGAACAGTTCTTCGGGGAAAACGTCACCGAGGCCGTCGTGACGGTGCCCGCCCACTTCAACGACCTCCAACGCCAGGCGACCAAGGACGCCGCCCAGATCGCGGGCCTGGAGGTTCTCCGGGTCATCAACGAGCCGACCGCGGCCAGCCTGGCCTACGGACTCGAAGTCAAGAAAAACGCGACGGTCGCCGTCTTCGACATGGGCGGGGGGACCTTCGACATCACCCTGCTCGAAATCCAGGACGGCGTCTTTCACGTCCTGTCGACCAACGGGGACACCTACCTGGGCGGCGAGGATTTCGACCACCGCATCGTCGAATGGCTCGTCGAAGAGTTCTGGAAGGAAAATCGCGTCGACCTGACCCAGGATCGGCTGGCCCTCCAGCGGATCAAGGAGGCGGCCGAACGGACCAAGCGCGAACTGTCCTTCACCCTGGAAAGCGAGATCAACCTCCCCTTCATCTGCGCGTCCAAGTCGAGCTCGCTTCACATCAAGAAACTCCTGACGCGCGCCAAGCTCGAGGAGCTGACCGACGACCTCGTCCATAAAACCCTGCCCTGCATCGAACGGGCCCTCGATGACGCCCGCCTGTCTTTGAACCAGATTCATGACATCATTCTGGTCGGGGGCCAAACGCGGATGCCCCTGATTAAAAAGACGATCGCCGATTTCTTCGGAAAACCGTCCATCGAGGACATCAACCCCGATGAGATCGTCGCCATGGGGGCGGCCATCCAATCGGGGATCCTGGGCGGAAAGATGGACGACCTCATCCTTCTCCTCGATGTGACGGCCTTCTCGCTCGGAATCGAGACCGAGAACGACTCGTTCGAGACCATCATCGACAGAAACACGACGATCCCGACCAAGGTCACCAAACCGTTCACGACCGTCGAACACAACCAGCGCCAGGTCCGAATCCACGTCCTCCAGGGCGAAAGCCGGGCCGCCCACGAAAATAAATCCCTGGCGACTTTTTACCTGACCGGGATCGAGCCGGCCCCCGCCGGCGTCCCCCAGGTCGACGTGACCTTCGAGATCGACGCCGACGGGTTGGTCAGGGTCCACGCCCAGGACAAAACCTCGGGGAGCGAACAGCGCGTCGAGGTCAGGCCGTCCTCGGGTCTGACCCGGTCCGAACTCCAGAACATCATCGAACAGCACAAGTCCAAGGAGCCGAACGGAACGAGCGATGGAAAAAAAGGATTATTATAATATCCTGGGCGTTTCCCGGGCCGCCTCGCCGGAGGAGATCAAGAAGGCCTACCGGCAAGCGGCCCTCCGCTATCATCCGGATCGCAATCCCGGGAACAAGGAAGCGGAGGAACGATTCAAGGAAGCGGCCCAAGCCTACAGCATCCTGGCCGACCCGGACAAACGGTCCGTCTACAACCGCTTCGGCCACGACGGCCTGCGCGGCGAGGGTTTCGGCGGGTTCCAGGGCTTCGATTCGTCGATCTTCGGCGATTTCGAGGATATTTTGGGCAATTTCTTCGGATTCAGCTTCGGGGATCTGTTCGGGATGGGTTCGGGACGAAGGAGGGCGACGGCCCAACGGGGCCGGGACCTGGCCCTTGAGCTCGAACTGACGCTCGAGGAGGCCGCCCACGGGGTCGAGAAGGAAATCCAGGTCGCCCGGGCCGAGCTCTGCTCGGCCTGCCAAGGGCGCAAGACGGCGCCCGGGACCCGAAAATCGACCTGCCCTCACTGCCAAGGTCAAGGGCAGGTCCGCTATCAACAGGGCTTTTTCGTCGTCTCCCGGACCTGTTCTCGCTGCGGCGGGACGGGCGAGATCGTCGCGACGCCCTGCTCCGAGTGCAAAGGGGGCGGCACCCGCCGGCAGAAAAGAACGCTGACCATCCGGATACCGGCCGGCGCGGCCGATGGAACCCGGCTTCGGCTTCAAGGCGAGGGCGAGGCGGGCGAGAAGGATTATCTGCAGGGCGATCTCTATGTCGTCACCAGGGTCCGCAAGCACCCGTTTTTCGAGCGCGACGAGCACAACCTGACCTGTAGGATCGAGATCGCCTTCAGCCAAGCGGCCCTGGGCGTCACGGTCGAAATCCCCACCCTGGAAGGGAACGAAACTCTCAAGATCCCGGCCGGAACCCAGCCCGGGGAGGTGTTCCGGATCAAGGGCAAAGGCCTCCGGGACCTGGACGGCCGCCGCAAGGGCGACCTGTTCGTCAAGATCGACGTCCGTGTTCCCGAGGATTTGTCCAAGGACCAGAAGTCGCTGCTCCGCCAGTTCGCGGATTCCAGGGGCGAAACGCTCGAAGGGGTCGAGAAGGGTCCGGCCCAGAAGGCCAAGAACATCTTTCATTAGGAACGAGGTCCGCCCTTTGACGTCCGATCATTTCTTCGTCCCCAAGGACAGCATCGCCAAAGAGAGGACCATCCTCGGACTGATCGAAATCCTTCCGGGCTCGACGGGGGAGGCGCGGTTTGTCCTGTCCGAGAACGTCGGTCTCCCGCTCAAGACGAGGCTGCTGGAGACCCTTGAGACGGGCCTCCCGGCAACGGCCCTGATCGCGATCGCCCTGATCGATCATCCCTGGAACCTCTGACATGTTCTTACAAGGACAGAAGGTCGGAAAATACGAAATCATCCGCTCCTTGGGGAGCGGCGGGTTCGGGTCCGTGTTCCTGGCCCGCGACACCTGGCTCGACATCAAGGTCGCCATCAAGGTCCCCCACAAGCAATCGGCCGAGCTGTTCAAGCTTCTTAAGGAGCCCCGCCTCCAAGCCGCCCTCAACCATCCCAACATCGTCCGGATGCTGGCCGCCGAGAAGGAAAATAAGGTTTTTTTCATGGTCATGGAATACGTCAAGGGCCCCACCCTGGAGAAGATCCTCGAGAAGGAGAAAGTCCTGGAGGCCGAGGCGGCCATCGACTACATCAAGCAGGTTTGCTACGGAATCGACCACGCCCACAAGAACAAAATCATCCACCGCGACCTCAGGCCTTCCAACATCATCGTCTCCGAGGAGGGGACGGCCAAGATCACGGATTTCGGGACTTCGGCCTGGCTCCAGAACGTCCCTTATGCCTCAACCCGGATCGGATCGCCGCCCTACATGGCGCCCGAACAGTTTCTGGGCAAGGCGACCTATGCCTCGGATATCTATTCGATCGGCTGCATCTTCTATGAAATGATCACGGGCCGGCCGCCCATCTTCGACCCCGACCCGTTCAAGATTCTCGAGAAAGCCCAGGAAGGCAAAATCACGCCGCCCCGGATCAAAAACCCCCGGGTCCCCAGGGAGATCGACGAGATCATCATGCGCTGCCTGGCCTCCAAAACCGAGGATCGCTACCCCCGTGCCGCCGATATCGTCAAGGCGCTGTCCGCCCTCAAAGGCAAGCAGACTCCCGGGTCGGAGATCGACGACATCCTATCCCGGATCCGGGCCCGGGAGCGGACGAATACCGACCTGTGCTGGAACTGCCGGAGGCCGCTGCCCCTCAAATCCCGCCAGTGCCCCCACTGCGGCGAAACGATCTGAGCCCGGCCGGCGGGGAGGGCCCGGGTTTGACATCGACGATCGGAATTGGTTAACAAGAACCATGAATTCCCTGTGGTCAAGCACCCTCGAGAAGTTTTTCGGATCTATCGACGGCAAGATACCGGATGCCATCGGCGGCTGACCTCCGTCGTTTGAGGCCGCCCGTCCGGGAAAGGAGCCGAGCTCATGGAAATCGACGAATTGCTTAAGATCGCCATCGAACGGGACGCGTCCGACCTTCACTGCAAGGCCGGCAACTACCCGATGATCCGCGTTCACGGAACGCTTATCCCGCTGACGACATTTCCCCGCCTCAACCCCGAGGATACCCAGGAGCTGGCCGGCCAAATGATGACGGACTACCAGAAGGCCCGTTTCCAGACCGAGATGGACATCGACCTCGCCTACAGCCTCCAGGGATTCGGCCGTTTCCGGGGCAATATCTACCTCCAACGCGGCTCCCAGGCCATCTCGATCCGGATCATCCCGCTCGAGATCAAGCCGATCAAGGACCTCCTCCTCCCGGCCGTGCTGGAAAAGATCTGCCTCTACCAGCGGGGCCTCGTCCTGGTCACCGGCACGACCGGCAGCGGCAAGTCGACGACCCTGGCCTCGATGATCGACTTCATCAACCTCCAGCGCAAGGAAAACATCATCACGATCGAGGACCCGATCGAGTATCTCCACAAGGACAAAAAGAGCACGATCAGCCAGCGCGAGGTCGGGATGGACGTCATCAGCTTTTCGCGCGGCCTGCGGGCGACCCTGCGCGAGGACCCCGACGTCATCCTGGTCGGCGAAATGCGGGACCTGGACACGATCGAAACGGCCATCCTGGCCGCCGAGACCGGCCACCTCGTCTTCAGCACCCTCCACACCCTGGACGCGCCGGAGAGCATCAACCGCATCGTTTCCGTGTTTCCGCCCCACCACCAGCGCCAGGTCCGGCTCCAGCTCTCGAGCATTCTCAAATCCGTCATCTCGATGCGCCTCATCCCCCGGGTCGACGGCTCGGGCCGCGTCCCGGCCGTCGAGGTCATGATCACGACGCCCTACATCGCGGAGTGCGTCCAGGAAAAGGATAAAACGGTCCTCATCCGCGACGCGATAGCCACCGGCGTCTCCCAATACGGGATGCAGACCTTCGACCAGTCCATCTATCAGCTCTACCGGGACGGCTACATCTCGTTCGAGCAGGGCCTCCGCTACTCCTCGAACCCCGACCACTTCAAGCTCAAGGTCATGGGGATCCAATCGACCCTGGACATCGCCCTCGAGTCCATGGAACAGGGGATGTCTCCGATCGAACGCAAGGAAGGTCCGGTCATCGTCCCGATCGGGGAGGACGAGGCCTAAACGACGCAGCCCGAAGCCGGGAACATCAACCCCATGAAATCACAAGACATCCGCGACGCCTTCCTCCAGTTCTTCGCCAAAAAGGACCACAAGATCGTCTCCAGCTCGTCCCTGCTGCCCAAGGACGATCCGACCCTGTTGTTCACGAACGCCGGGATGAACCAGTTCAAGAACATTTTCCTCGGCATCGAGAAGCGAAGCTACCGCCGGGCCGCCACCGTCCAGAAGTGCATGCGGGTCAGCGGCAAGCACAACGACCTGGAGACGGTCGGCCGGACGGCCAAGCATCATACCTTTTTCGAAATGCTTGGAAATTTTTCCTTCGGAGATTATTTCAAAACCGAGGCCTGCCTCTACGCCTGGGAGCTGGTAACTGAGGTCTTCCGGCTCGACCGGGACCGGATGTACATCACGATTTACGAGGAGGACGACGAGGCGTTCCGCATCTGGAACGAGACGGTGGGAATTCCCTCCGGCCGCATCTTCCGGTTCGGAAAGAAGGACAATTACTGGGCGATGGGGGAGACCGGCCCCTGCGGCCCCTGCTCGGAAATCCATTACGACCTTGACCCGGCCCTCGAGTCCGGCGCCCCCCGGGACCTGATCGAAAAGGGGAGCGACCGCTTCCTCGAGCTCTGGAACCTCGTTTTCATGCAGTTCAGCCAGGACGGACGGGGGGGAATCGCCCCCCTGCCGTCGCCCTCGATCGATACGGGTATGGGCTTGGAGAGGATGGCGGCCGTCCTCCAGGGCAAGACCGGCAACTACGAAACCGACCTCTTCCGGCCCCTGATCGGGCTCGTCTGCGAGATGGCCGGCCGGGACTATCCGTCCGGGACCGATAGCGACGTCTCGGTCCGGATCATCGCCGATCACATCCGGGCCGTCACCTTCCTGGTCGGCGACGGAATCATGCCGGCCAACGACGGGCGCGGTTATGTCCTGCGCCGACTCATCCGCCGCGCCTTCCGGCACGGGAACCTGGTCGGGCTGGAGAAGCCTTTTCTTTTCCGGCTGGCGGGCGCCGTGGCCGATATCATGAAAGACGCCTATCCCGAGCTCCTGACCTCGGCCTCTTACATCGCCAAGGTCTGCCTGTCCGAGGAGGAAAGGTTCTCCTCGACCCTTTCCTCCGGCCTGCGCTATTTCCACCAGTACGTCGACGAAGCCCGGCAAGCGGGGAGCGGCGTCCTGGACGGGGTCAAGATTTTCAAGCTCTACGACACGTTCGGATTTCCCCTTGACCTGACCCAAGACCTGGCGGTCGAGGAGCGGTTGGCCGTCGACGAGGCCGGCTTCAGGTCCGAGTTGGAAAAGCAGCGCCGTCAGGCCCGCCAATCCTGGAAAGGCGAGGCCAGGCTTAAGGAGAAACGCGTCTACGAAGGCCTCCAATCCATCAAGGTCCGGTTCCTGGGCTACGAACAGGATTCCGTCCTCGACGCCGAAGTCAAGGCCTTGATCAAGGACGGGCGGGCGGCCGACGAAATCCGCGAGGGCGACGAGGCCGAGGTCGTGCTTGATAAAACGCCCTTCTACGCCGAGGCGGGCGGCCAGGTCGGCGACAGCGGCATCCTCAAGAATCCCCGTTTCTCGGCCATGGTCGAGACGACGAGCGCCCCCATCCCCGACATCATCAGCCACAAGGTCAAGGTTTTGTCGGGGTCCCTCGGACTCGGGGACCGAGTCGAGGCCGCCTTCGACGTCCGGCGCCGGAACGCCATCCGGCGCAATCACACCGCCACCCACCTTCTTCACGCCGCCCTTCGCCAGATCCTGGGCGATCATGTCAAACAGGCCGGCTCGCTCGTTTCCGCCGCGCGGCTCCGGTTCGATTTCACACACTTCGCGGCCCTGAGCCGGGACGAAGTTCTCCGGATCGAAACCCTGGTCAACGAGAAGATATGGGCCGACCTGGCCGTCGAGACCAGGATCACCAGCCTCGAACTGGGGATCCAGGAAGGCGCGCTGGCCATCTTCGAAGAAAAGTACTCCGAACAGGTCCGGGTCATCACCATCGGGGACTTCAGTAAGGAACTCTGCGGGGGCGTCCATGTCGCCGCGACAGGCCAGATCGGACTGTTTATAATCGTCGGGGAATCGAGCGTGGCCGCTGGCATGCGGCGGATCGAGGCGGTCAGCGGCGAGGAAGCCCTCCGCTTCGCCCAGGAGACGGACGGGATCTTGTCCGAAATCCAGGATGCCTTCGGCTCCTCC
>JALHUR010000381.1 GCA_022867325.1 Candidatus Aminicenantota bacterium
AGCCCAGCCGGAACCTCTCGATCTCCTCGATGGCCAGGCGGCTGACACCGATGACATCGAAGTTAAAGACGGCGTGCTCGGCCACGGAATGGTGGCCCATCCTGAAGATGATGCTCTGGTTGGAGCGCCGGGCCCTCTCAACTTCGGCCCGGGCGGCGGCCCGCAGCTCATCCACGGGCCTCGCGTCGCGCGAGATCCGGGCATAGGAAGCGGAGAGGGTTTCGGGGGTGACATCATCCCTCGGCGGCGAATGTCTTTTCAGGTCGTCGATGACCTCTTTATCGAGATTGAAGCCGGCCAGGAGGACTTTCACGGCGATAAAGATAGCAGAACGGCCGCGAGAACGCAAAGGAGGGGGGTCAGCCCTTCATGACTCCGATGGGCGCGACCTTGGCCACCAGGCGACCGATCCCCAGTTCGTGGGAGACCCGGATCACTTCGTCGACGTCCTTATAAGCGGCGGCGGCTTCCTCGGCGACGCCCTTCCGACAATCCTTAGGACTTGCTTTTTACGCTTAACGATGCAGGATGCATTTTCGTCGCGGTTTTTCCCTTAGTTTCTGATGGCCGCCGAGGCCTCGACTGAATATTTTTCATAATTCTCTCTTTGACCGGGAGGAGAGGTCTATCGGATTTCGGGCTCCTCTGGCCCCGTGGCCGTTTGCATCGGCACATCCCTGTTCTCCAAAGCCGCCCTCGACATTGTTTGATGTCTTGATCTATGCTTCCTCACGATGGTTGGAGGGGATAATCGAGTCGAAATTGTGTCCGCGGCCAGCACAGCTGAAAAGCAAGTACCTA
This sequence comes from Candidatus Aminicenantota bacterium, assembly GCA_022867325.1. GTDB lineage: Bacteria > Acidobacteriota > Aminicenantia > Aminicenantales > JAFGBC01 > JAFGBC01. The sequence continues at coordinate 802 of JALHUR010000381.1, forward strand.
CAAATCTCCGTTAAATTTTCTGCCGATACCTGAATGCCAGGGAGTTAAGATATGCCGGAGGAGGGAATTGAACCCTCACCCCTGTCGCCAGGGACTGGATTTTGAGTCCAGCGCGCCCTCTGGATAGAAGAACTGATATTGGTCACAATTTGGTCACAACTGACTCTTATTTCATAAGACCACATCTTCTAACTTATTTGAGATGAGAGTTATAACTTCCTACATAGCGACGGATGGAAAGTCCGATGATTTTAGAAAATTGACCCCAGAAAATACTATTGCTTCAATGCCGCCAACCTCTTCCTGGCATCCTACCCCTTCGGCTTCATCAGCTCTCTAAACGGCGCATAATCACGGAGCGGATCAAGGTCCGCTTCCAGGATGATGAAAACGTCGTAATATTTCCCTTGGGCGAACGATTGGCGAAGAAGCTCCACGGCCTCCTCTTTCATTCCCAGGAGCGCGGCGATTCTCGCCCGCCAATAGGTCTGCTCACCGAATATGAAGGGACGGTCAATCCTCTTCAGTTCTTCAGAAATCTTCAGCGCGTCTTCCTTGTCGCCCCTCCTGGCGGCGAGGACGCCGCCGTATCCGAGGTAATCGATATCATCGGGTTTTTCCGACCTCAGCTTTTCGATCAGCGTGCCCGCCTCTTCCCATTGCTCAGCAACATAGAGCGCCGCGGCCAGTTCATAGCGTTGCTGCTCCGTCGCCTCTTTGCCAAGCAGCCGCTCCCTGTGCCATTCCACCGCCCGCCCGGCCATGTCCTTGAAGGCCTCCTGATATCCGCGGAGGCGCAGCTCTTGGGCGGCGGCGAGCATGACCCGTCCCGCGGTTCTTGTCCCGATCGCAGATCTCGAGAGGAGGCTCTCGTCAACAACCTTCTTGACCTCCTCGATCCTTCCCAGAGCCGCCAGCGCCCTGGCTTCTATGGTCATCGGAGTCAAAGCATCAGGGTAATATTTCCGGGCCCTGCGGATGACCTCAAGCGCTTTCTTGTAGTTTCCCAGGAAATAATGAGCGGCGGACCAATTGTTAAACCACGATAATCCCGTGCCAATTTTCAGCCAGTACTCCGGGACTTCGGCTTTTTCGAAAAGATCGATCGCCTGCCGGGGCTTATTGATCCCGAGCTCTGTTGCGGCAGCCGCGAAGGTATAAAGAGCTTCACGCGGGGCGAGCTTTCGCAGCTCGAGGAGGGCGCGCAAAGCCTCCTCATATTTGCCCTGGCTCTCCGCCTTCAGACGATCCAAAAAGAGCGCCATCTCGGGTGTGAGCTTATCCCTGTTCTGATCCATGAAGTCGAGAATCGATACAGCCTTGTCCCACCGCTCGATGTTCGAATAGCAGCGGGCCAGCCATAGGTGGGCGGGCATGAATCCAGGGTCGAGTTTGACGGCCTTTTCCATATGGCCGATCGTCTTGGCAACATCGCTCCCGTAAGAATTCATTCCCAGGATAAACTCCTGGTAGGTCTCATAACTTGGAGGACGGACGCCCATCCAATCGCCGAACGAAAATCCAAGGTCAGCGGCCAGAGCGCCCATGATGAGCTGGCGGAGCTTCTCGATGACATCCATCCTATCGGCCAGGCTCCCTTTGACCGGCTCAAGAGAACGGATGAGCTTCCGGTTCCGGGTATCCATGATGCTGGATAAGAACTGGATCTCGCCGCCAGCAAGATAGTAGGTCCCTGAGACCACCATCCCCGCGCCGGTCTGTTCAGCGAGAAATTGAAGCGGAGAGAGCGCCGGGCTCGTTTTTTCTCCGGGCTTCGCCATGGGGGATAGCTGCGGCACGCTCATCGTCGGAACGACCTTGAGGCCGCCGATCTGAGACAGCCCCTGGCTGATCCAGTCGGAAGCCATCCGTCCCAATGGATCGAGCGAGGCATCGCCCGTCTGATTTTCGAACACGGCGACGGCGACGAGATCGGGGTCGAGGCCGGGGCCGGATTTTCTGAGCGTAAAGAAAGAGGCGGCGCCGATGACGACGACCGCCAAGGCGATCAGGCCCGGGACGAGGAGCTTCCTGAGGGAAAACGTGACCATGACCTCGCGATGGGTGATCGTCTTGCGCCTGGGGGCGAGGCGCTCGGCCGTCGGGAGCGCGTCCTCGACCATGCCCAGATCGGAGATCAGTTCCTCCGTGGTTTGGTAGCGTTTCGCCCTGTCTTTCTCGAGGCAGCGAAGGATCAAGCGGCTGAGACCCTCCGGTATCTGCGGCGCAAGCTTCTTCGGAACGGGTGGCAACTCACTCTTATGCTTGTTGGCGATCGAGAACGCTGTCTCCCCCTCGAACGGCACCCGCCCCGTCACCATCTCGAAGAGGATGATACCCAAGGCGTAAAGGTCGGCCCGGCCGTCCGCGGGTTTCCCCTCGACCTGCTCTGGCGACATGTACTCCGGCGTCCCGATGATGGCGCCCTCCGCCGTCGTCCCCGCTCCGTGGAGCGACCGAGCGATACCGAAGTCCATGATCTTGGCCTGGCCGTCCTTGTCGATCATGACGTTTGCAGGCTTGAGGTCCCGGTGCGTGATGCCCTGCTTGTGGGCCTCGCCCAGGCCTTCGGCGATCTGGCGCGTGATGGCCAAGGTCGTCCCTACGGACAGCGTCTTCGTCCTGTGGATGAGGCTCTTCAAGTCCTCGCCCCGGACATACTCCATGGTCAAGTAAAGTGTTTTCCCCTCTTCGCCGAGGTCGTGTGTTCGGCAGACGTTGGGGTGGCTGATTTTGCGGGCGATCCTGATCTCATTGCGGAACCGCTCGACGGTCCTCTTGTCGGCGGCGATCTCGGGCCTGATGAGCTTGAGGGCGACTTCCTCGTTGAGTTTGGTATCGTGAGCGCGATAAACCGCACCCATCCCCCCCGCCCCGAGCTCTTCGATGATCTCGTACCGCCCGGCGAACAAAGTCCCACGCGCGAAGTCGTCGGCGGTCGTCTCGAGGGTCCGGGTTACTGAAATTTGAGGCTTTTCAGATGAGGGAAGCGCCGTGGCGCATTCCTTGCAAAACTTGGAGTCGGCCGGATTGACCGTCTCACACTTGGAGCACTTCAAACTTGTCGGCCTCCTCGCGCCCTCAGCTCAGAACTGGTATTTTATCCCGAGCCGTATGACCCGCGGATTGAGAATTTTGGTGATCTGCCCATAATCAGGCGAGTTAGCCAAGTTGTATCGCCCAAGGGTATGACTGAAATTGAAGATGTTGAAGGCATCGACTTCCAGGACCAAGGAACCGTAACCCTTTAGCCTGACGTTCTTGGACAGGCTCAAGTCGGCGTTGACGAAACCGGGCAGCCTCTTGGCTCCGGGTTTGACCGTGTCCAGATAGAAATAGGCTCCCAAGCCGGTCTTCGCCCTCTCCGGCGTATCAACAACGATCTGCTCGCCGAGGTTGTAGCCCTGCCTGGCATTGGCGAAGCCGCTGAAGGCGATGTCCCAGGGCAATTCGAACAGGAAGCTGAGCTTGGCCATCCAGATGCCCTGTCCGACAGCGTCGTTGATCTTGACATTCGTCGGGTCAATGTAGCCCTTCTCTCCGTAAGAGAATTTATCCCACTGGTACGTAAAAGAAGCATTCAACATCCAGCCGTGGCTCAGCCGTTTTGCAGCCGTCACTTCGACCGAGGAATAGTTTCGGTGGGCGTCGGGCCGGTTCTCCATAAGCGAGCCCGCGGGTCGAAGCTGGCCCAAGTACCAATACTGATAATTGTAGGTCCGGCCGTCGTAGGTGAGGGTTCCGGTGACCGGCCCGAGAAAATCATCTTGGGTGATCTTGGTGTCCGTTTCCTTGTCGTACATGACTTCCCAGGTGAAACGGTGCATGCGGCGTAAAGTCAGGGTTGTGGCCAGGGAGAAATCGGCGGACATCTCCCTTTCCACGGCCAAGAGGATTTCATCCGTGAGCGGAGATTTGAGGTTTTTATCGATGGCGTTGGGCGTTTCGAGGACGGTGGGATTCCAGGGATCAAATCCGCCCCAATCGAGCAGCCCTTCCAGCGGGTACCCCCGGAGCTCATTGGTGGTGACCCTGTCGTCGCCGTTGAGGTCTTTCCAGAAATAGCCCGCATATGCAAATTGGGCGGGGTTTATCAGGTCGGCGGCAAAGTTTGACATTTGATCGCTGTAGCGCGCGATGTTGCCCCGGAGCATGGTTTTTTTATCGTTCGTCAAATCAAAGGTAAACCCGATCCTTGGCGAGAGGGTGAAGAAGGCGAATCCCGGGTCGA
>JALHUR010000382.1 GCA_022867325.1 Candidatus Aminicenantota bacterium
CGTTCTTGCGGGCGATGCGTCTGCTGGCGGGAGTCGAGGGGGCCGCGGGCCAGGCGGAGGAAGCGGAGGCTCGGGAATGGTTCGGCGTTCGGGCCGGGCGCCGGCTCGCCGCTGTGCTCGACGATTTGCGCAGTCCCGAGCGTCTTCAGGCCCCGGATCCCGGCGGCGAGTTCAAGGCCGTTCTCAGGCCCTATCAACGCGAGGGAGTCAACTGGCTCTATTTCTTGACGAAGCTCGGCCTCGGCGCCTGCCTGGCCGACGACATGGGTCTGGGAAAAACCATCCAATTGTTGGCGCTCTTGATGATGCTGAAGCGCGAGGCGGCCGGGAAGGCGATCTCGGAGGAAGCCGGCGGGCAAAAACCGGCCGCCGGGACGGCCGGCGCGCGCCCTCGGCAGACCCCGGCGCCCGCTCTTCTTGTCGTGCCCGCGTCCCTCATCGCCAACTGGAAGGCGGAGATCGAACGCTTCGCGCCGTCGCTCAGAGTCCTCTACGCCCATCCCTCCGAGACTCCTACGGACGAATGGGAAGAGCGGCTCGGCGGCGCCGCCGGAACGAAGCCCGTTCGGACCCAGCTGGTCATAACGACCTACGGCATACTGCAGCGGACAAAAGCGCTGCGCGAAAAGATCTGGAGTCTCGCGGCGCTCGATGAAGCGCAGGCGATCAAGAATCCCGCGACGCGGCAAGCCCGCGCCGTGAAAGAGGTCAAGACGCAGCGGCGCGTCGTTCTGACGGGGACGCCGGTTGAGAACCGGCTTATGGACCTGTGGTCGGTTTTCGATTTTCTCAACCCGGGCCTTCTCGGCTCGGCCAGGTCGTTCGGCGCCTACCTCAAGGGGCTGGGGGCCGACGATCCCGACGGCTACGGCCCCGTGCGACGGCTTGTCCGGCCTTATATCCTGCGTCGGCTGAAAACCGACAAGCGGGTCATCGCCGATCTTCCGGACAAAACCGAAGTGCGGGCCTACTGCCCCCTCGCGCCCGTCCAGGCGGCGATCTACGAGCGCGCCGTGCGCGACCTGGCCGAACGGCTGGCGGGGGCGGGGTGCGAGGGGATCGAACGGCGCGGCGCCGTCCTGGCCGCCATCCTGCGCTTCAAGCAGATCTGCAACCATCCGGCCCATGCGCTGGGCGACGGCGATTACGATCCGGCCAAGAGCGGCAAGTTCGGCCGCCTGCGCGAGATCTGCGAGGAAATCTCGGAGCGGCAGGGCAAGGCCCTGGTCTTCACCCAGTTCCGCGAGATCGCGGGTCCGCTCACGGATTATCTGGCCGGCGTCTTCGGCCGTCCGGGGCTGGTCATGCACGGAGGAACGCCCGTCGGACGTCGACGCGACCTGGTCGCGGCCTTCCAGAAAGAGGATGGGCCCCCGTTTTTCGTGCTCTCGCTTAAGGTGGGCGGGATCGGATTGAACCTGACCGAGGCCGGGCATGTAATCCACTTCGACCGCTGGTGGAATCCGGCTGTCGAGAACCAGGCCACGGACCGGGCCTTTCGGATCGGCCAGACAAAAAACGTGATGGTTCACAAGTTCGTTTGCCGGGGGACGATCGAAGAGCGGATCGACGCCCTGATCGGCCGGAAGACGGACCTGGCCCGCGAAGTGCTCGAGGAAGGCGTCGAGAAGCGCCTGACCGAGATGTCCAACGAGGAGCTAATGCGGTTCGTGGAGCTCGATTCGAGCCGCGCGCTGGGCGATTAGCCGGCCGTCGGCGTCGGGAGAAAAGAATGGCCTGGACAAAAAGGAAATCCCGGAGGAGCCGGCCCTACCGCTACGGCGGCGGCTATGACTATGGCGGTTGGGGTTTTCCGGCCTACGTTCCCGCGTCGGCGCGGAAGGCGAAAGCCGATCGCTTGGTCGAAAGACTGAAAAGGAAAGGCGAGAGGCTCGACCCGGTCAGAACCGAGGGCCATGCCATCGCACGCACCTTCTGGGGCAAGGCCTGGTGCGACCATCTGGAATCCCACAGCGATTTCTCGAATAGGCTCCCGCGCGGCCGGTCCTATGTCCGGAACGGGTCGGTTTGCGACCTGAAGATCGAGCCGGGACGCGTGCTCGCCCGCGTCGCGGGCAACGATCTTTACGACGTGAAAATCATGATAATAAGGCTGCCGGCCCGACGCTGGGCCGCGATCCGGCGGCAATGCGCGGGCGGGATTGCGTCCTTGATCGAGCTGCTCGAAGGGCGGCTGTCCGCGGCCGTGATGAAGATCATCACCGACCGGAAAAACGGGCTGTTTCCGCGGCCGGCCGAGATCGCCATGACCTGTTCCTGTCCCGACTGGGCGACGATGTGCAAACACGTGGCCGCGACGCTCTACGGCGTCGGAGCGCGTCTCGACGATCGGCCCGAACTGCTGTTCCTTCTGCGCGGCGTGGATCATCAGGATTTGATGAGCGAGCGCGCGATCACGAAACTCATGGCGGGGGAGCTGAAGACGGCCCATGCCGGAACGCGAGACGGGACGGCGGGGACGACGGCTGAAATCGCCGAATCCGAGCTAGCCGAGGTGTTCGGCGTCGATGTCCTGCCCGCCCCGCCCAAACGAAAAGCCGCCGCGAAACGGGGCCGGCGTCCGCATCGACGGACTCCATCCAACCCTCCAAGGAAGCCGAAAAAGACATCTCCGGGAAGATGAATCTCGCTGTATTTATATTTGACATTTGGGCGACTATTTGATAATTATACTTTCATGATCAAACGGCCCTACTGGCTCGGCCTTATCGAGGCCGCTTGGAGGAAGCGCCCGATCGTCTGGCTCGCCGGCGTCCGGCGCGTGGGTAAAACGACCCTGACCCGCATGCTGTCCGATACGATTTACTTGAACTGCGACCTCCCTTCGGACGCGCGCCGCCTCGAGGATCCGGAGTTCTTTTTCAGGTCCCTCCCCCGACGTTCCACTATCGTCCTCGACGAAATTCACCGGTTGGCCGACCCGAGCCGCGTCCTCAAAATCGCCTCCGACGCGTTCCCCGGGCTCCGCGTCCTGGCCGCGGGATCGTCCAGCCTGGCCGCGACGCGGAAGTTCAAGGACGCCCTGACCGGACGCAAAATCGCCTTGAACTTGACGCCCGTTCTCTGGACGGAAACGATGGAGGAATTCGGAATCCGGGATCTCGACCGCAGGCTCTTCCAGGGCGGTCTCCCCGAGTTCCTTCTCAGCCCCGTCAAGGACGCTGCGCTTTTTTCGGAGTGGATGGACAGCTTTTACGCCAGGGATATCCAGGAACTTTTCGCGTTTCGCGAGAGAGCGGGATTCCTCAACCTCCTTAAGCTCTTGCTGCGCCAGAGCGGAGGCTTGGCGGATTACAGCGCGCTGGCGCGGGAGTGCGACCTCAGCCGCGTCACCGTCAAGGCCTACCTGGAGGCGATGAGCGTCGCCTGCGCCCTCATCGCGCTGCCTCCCTTTCATGGCGGGGGGAGACGGGAGCTGGTCAGGCGGCCCAAAGTTTACGGCTTCGATACGGGATTCGTGACCTATACCCGCGGCTGGACGGATATCCGGAGCGACGACCGGGGCCTTCTCTGGGAACACCTCGTCCTCGACGTCCTGCGGACCGAGACCGGAGGCGAAGGGCTCCATTACTGGCGCGACAAGTCCGACCGCGAAATCGATTTCGTCGTCCGCCGCGGCCGGCGGGTCGACGCGATCGAATGCAAGATCAACCCCGACCGGTTCGAAGCGGACGCCCTGTCCGCCTTCCGGAGCATCTATCCCGAAGGGCGGAATTTCCTTGTCTGCCCCGGAGTCGCAACTCCCTACGAGCGCCGCTACGGGAGCCTCGCGGTCCGAGTCGTCGGCGCCCGGGCTATCGCGGACAGCGTTCGCGGCGGATGAGATAACCGCGGCGCGGAAAGAAGGCCAATCGGGCCGGCGTCAGGCCGACTTGGATTCTCATAAATCGATGGAGAGGCCCGCGAACAGGACGGAGGTCGTGCCGATTTTTGTCATTATTTTTGGAAAAAAGGCAAAAGTGTAGGTTTGACCCCGACTTGCCCGATTTAAAACCGGCGGGAGGCGCCGCCGCCGCCCGACCGGCCTCCTCCGAACGAGGACCGGCTCGAGCTCGAGGAGCTCGAAAAGCCCGATCGGCCCGAGCTCGAGCTCGAACTCCCGATCCGGGCCGTGCTCCTCTCCCATGTCTTGACGTAATCGCACTTGGGATTCTTGCAGGCGTCCACAACGCGCTCGCGGCCGCCGTGGCTCGTCGTCGCCGCGACCAAGGTCGCGCTGGCCCGGACCAGCGTCCGCCGCTTGCACTTGGGACAGCCGCTCGCCTTTCCGAGCTTGACCGCGAACCGCTCCCCTGCCCCGCACTTGGGACACGTCCACAGCTCGTAATCCATGCCGCCGGCCTTCTCCTCGGCGAGTTCCTCGGTCGTGAGCTGAGCGTCATCCATGTCTTCGGGGATGAGGTCCATGGCCGAGCCGCAGGAGGCGCAGGGAAGCCGGTAATTCGCGGCGTGCGCCTTCATCCCTTTGCGCGTTTTGGACCAGAGGATGGTTGCGACGACGGGCGACAGCGCAGACAGGAGGGGCCCGAGTACAAATCCCCCGGTCGCGAGAAGAACGATCACGGCGACCGGCGCCGCGATCCACATCAAGACCAGATATCCGACGCCGGAGGAAGCGGCTTTGACCCGCTCGGCCTTGGACCGCTTCCGTCCGAACCTGCCCAGGGCGGAGAAAACCCAGAGACCGGTCAGGCCGAGGACGGCCCCGGTCAGGATGAGCGAAGGCACGAACGACGCGCGGCCGGCGGCTTTGTCGGCCGATGCGGAAACGGCGGCCTTATCCGAGGACTCGGCGGACGGCACGGGCTTGGGCTGCTCGGGCCAGGCGGCGGGATCGGCGGAGAGGCCGAGAGTCGCGCCCGTGCCCGAGGCGGCGGCGACGGTCTCGGCAGCCGCCTTGGCGACGGCGAAGAGACCGCGGCCGAATTCATCGCGGGCGAGAAAAGGAACGGCGTGCTCGTCAAGGAGCCGGCCGGACTGGGCGTCCGTGACGACGGACTCGAGGCCGTAGCCGACCTCGATCCGGACGGCCCGGTCGTCGAGGGCGAACAGAATGAGGAGGCCGTTATCCTTGCCTTTCTCGCCGATGCCGAATCGCTTGAAGAGACGCTCGGCGAAATCCTCGACCGTCGTTCCGCCCAGGTCGCGCACGGTGATGACGGCGAGCTCGGATCCGGTCGCTTGCTTGAGCCGGACGCAGATGTCGTTGATGAGGTCGATGTAAGCCGGGCCGAGGACGCCGGCGCCGTCGCCGACATATTGGCCCGACGCGGCCAGCGGGTTGGGGACGTCCTCGACCCGCTCGGCGGCGGCGGCCAGCGGCATTGTGATCGTAAAACAAATGACGAAAAAGGTGACAAGCGCCAATTTGCTGAAATTGGCGCCCGTCGCCTTTTTCCTTCCGGATCTAAGACGATAATCGAACATGCGCGCCTCCTTCCCAAGGAGGGAATTATATCAAATCGCCCCGGAAGAAACATTATCGGCCCTGCTCGAGTCCCCCTGTACTCGTTCAGACACATTGGTGACACCATGGGTTATGATAGGAGTCGCCTTGTGACAAAATGCAGGTTTAACCCTGATATAATGTAGCTATGTTTCGTTGCGACGGGAAGCCGGTGAGCCTGGTCATCCTGGCGGGCGGCGAGAGCCGACGGATGAAAAAATCCAAAGCCTTCCTCCCCGCCCCCGACCGGCCCCTGATCGAACGCATCCTGACCCAGGTCGAGGGGCGGTTCGACGAGATCCTGATCAGCGTCTCGAAAGGGCGGACCCTTCCCGGACTCCCCCAGATCCAAGTCGAGGACGAGTTCCCCGGCCGCGGACCGATCGAGGGCGTCCGTTGTGGAGTTCGCGCAGCGCGGCACAACGCGGTTGCCGTCATCGCCTGCGACATTCCCGACATCGACATACGGTTCCTGGCGCGGCTGATCCGAGCGGCCGAGGAGCGCGACATCGCCGTCCCGGTCACCGCGGCCGGCGACTTCGAACCGCTTTTCGCCGTCTATAAGAAATCCGTACTTCCGGCCGTCGAGCGGCTGGTCGCCACGGGGAACAACAGCCTCATCCCCCTCTTTTCGCAGTGCGGGACGCGGACGGTGCCCATCAAGAATCCGCCCTGGCTCAAGAATCTCAACACGCCCGAGGACTATGCTCGATTCCTCCGGGCTCTCAAGGCGCGCGGCGGCGCCGCCAAGTCGGGGTCAAACCCGCAATGGTTCGCTAAATTCCGACCCGGCTGTAAAGGGCGTAAAACAGCCGGCGGCCCGCCAGCTCGGCGGCCAGTCCCCCGGCGACGGCCAGCCAGAGAAGCGGATTGACGGTCGCGTCCGGAGCGATCTTCAGCCGGGCACTATACATCAAGATGGCCGATCCTGAGACGGCCAGGAGCAGACCCCGCGCCACGACGAAAGGGACGATCTTTCGCTTAGGGGGCGCCAACAGGGTCGCGATCCTCGCCCCGAAGATCCCGACTTGAGGAGTCAAGAAAACGGACACGGCAAGCCCCGCGACCATGCCGGCGAAGGCGATCAAGGCCAGGGAACGAATTGTCGGGAATCCAACCCCTTCCAAGCGCGATCCGGTTAAACGCAAGAATAGCGCCGAGGCCAGCGCGCCGAGAATGAGCGACGTGACGAGAAACGAAACCGGCGTGTGCGCATCCCGCCAGGCCGGAACCGTCCTCAACATGTAGAGACGGATCATCCCATAGAAGAACAGGAGGCCGCTCGCCCCGGTGACGAGGACGGCGGCCCGAAGGACGCCGGCCCGGGCCGTTCCTCCCGGCCTGATCCATTCGATCAATGCGAGGCCCGCCGTCAGGACCAGGAAAACGAGCTCGCCGAAGATTTCGCGGCTCAACCAGGAGCTTCCCAGGTTATTCAAAGCGCGGACCGCGCGCCAGGGGCGCCCCAGATGAAAGAAGGAGGAGGCGGCCGCCATCCCGAGCAGCCCGGCGATCCCTCCGTAAACCGCGAACCCAAGCGATAGTCCGCCCAGGTCGGCCGCGCTCCGGCCCGCGAAAGCCAGCGGAACGGCCGTCAACCAGAACGCACCGACCGCCGTCTGTCCCAGGAGCGTGAAGGCGACCAGCGGCCACTCGCGCCGCGCCACTCAGATCTCCTCCCAGTTGGCGACCTCGGCGCCCTCGGCTTCGGCCCGCGCCGCGTCCCGGTGGGGCTTGATGACGAGGGCCGGCTTGGTGACCTCGGGCTTGGGAAGGGGAACGATCGCGGCCGTCGCGCCGTGTTTGGCCCTGAGCTCCTCGACCTCGCCGAAGTCGAGCGCCCGCATCGGGCAGGCCGCGACGCAGACGGGCGGCCGCCCCGCCTCGAGTTCGTCCGGACAGAAATCGCATTTCGTCATCCGGCCCTGGGGCTCGTCGAACTGAAGGGCGCCGTAAGGGCAGGCCCATTCGCAGTAGCGGCAGCCGATGCAGAGGGCCCGGTCGATGGTGACGATGCCGTCCTCGCGCTGGATGACGGCCGCGGTCGGGCAGACCGTGCGGCAGATGGGCTCTTCGCAATGATTGCAGGCGACCGAGACGTTGTAGGCGAAGACGGCCGGCCGCCAGAGTCCGCCCTCCTTGCGCCAGGCGCCGCCCTGGACCTCGTAGACCCGGCGCCAGAGGACTCCGACCCCGAGGCCGTTTTTGTCCTTGCAGGCGGCCTGGCAGGTCTTGCAGCCCGAGCAGGCGCTCGCGTCGAAGAAGAATCCGTAGCGGCTCATCGTCAGGCCTTCTCCAGCTGGGCCATGATCGTGTGCTGCGCGTTCCCGAAGGCGAGCGCCGTCCAGCGCTCCGAGCTCAGGACGTTGACCGAGCCTCCCCGGTCGACGCCGTTCTTATCCGGCCGCCACCAGGCGCCCTGGGGAATGGCGATGACGCCCGGCATGATCCTTTTGGTGACCCGGCAGCGGAGGACGGTCGCCCCCCGCTCGTTGAAGACCCGGACCTCGTCCCCATCCTTGAGGCCGCGCGCCTCGGCGTCGGCCGGATTGATGAAGACGCGCTGGGGGAAGGCCTCTTTGAGCCAATCGACGTTGTCCATGGTCGAGTGGACCCGGGCCAGGTAATGGTGCCCGATGACCGACAGAGGGAAGCGCTGCGCCTCCGGCCCGAACGGGCTCTCCCATTCTTGGACGTATTTGGGCACGGCCGGGATCTCGGCGGGCCGGCCGAGGTCGTGGAGGCGCTTGGAGAAGATCTCGATCCGGCCCGAGGGCGTCGCCAGGGGATGGCGGACCGGATCGCGCCGGAAATCGACGAAGGCCACCGCCGGCGCCTTGACCGGGACGCTGTAGACGCCGGCGTTCGAGGCCTCGAACTCGTCCAGGGCCGGGATGTTGGGAAACCGCGTTTTCCGGTACTCCTCGATCGCCCAGGCGACCCAATCCCGCTCGGAGCGGCCCTCGGTGTAGGCCTCGCGGAGCCCAAGCCGTTCCGCGACCTTGGCGCAGATGGCGTAATCGCTCAAGGCCTCGCCGAGCGGCTCGACGATCTTGGGCATCAACAGGACCTCGTCCCCGTATTTCCAGCCGTCCTCGAGACCCCATGTCTCGAACTGGGTGCAGGCCGGGAGGAGGAGGTCGGCGAAGCGGCCGGTCGGGGTCAGAAAATTGTCCTGGACGACGAGGAACTCGACGAGGCTTTCATCGGCCAGGATGCGGGCCGTCCGGTTGATATTCCCGTGCTGGTTGATGAGGGCGTTCGAGGCGACCGCCCAGATGAGTTTGATATTCGTCCCGAGCTTCTCGGCGCCGACGACCCCGTCGGCCCGCCCCATGTCCTTGCCGCGAAGGACGGCCTCCGTCCATAAAAACGAGGGGATGGCGGCTTTGACGGGATTACGTCCGGTCGGAAAAACGAGCCAGAAGGGTCCGCCGTCCGGAGCTTGAAGCGCCATTCCGCTCGCCCACCCGCCCGGGACGCCGACGTTTCCCGCGATGGCGGCCAGAACGCAGCCGGCCCGGACGGCCTGCTCGCCGAAGGCGCGCCTCTGCATTCCGTACCCCTGGTAAAGGACGCCGGGCTTGATCGTCGCGTATTCGCGGGCGATCCGGGCGATGGTCGCCGCCGGAACGCCCGTGATCCTCTCGGCCCATTCGGGCGTTTTGGGCGTCCCGTCCCGCGTCCCCAGGATGTAGTCCTTGTAGGATTCCACCCCTTCGCAGCCGGCCGGCATCTGGGTTTCGTCGAAACCGACGCAATGGCCCCGGACGAAGGCGGCGTCGTGGAGGTTTTCGCCGATCATGACCTGGGCCATGGCCGACATCATCGCCGCGTCCGTGCCGGGCCTGATCGGAATCCATTCGTCGGCGAGGGCGACGGCGCTCAGCGTCATCCGCGGATCGATGCAGACGACCCGGGCGCCCTTCTCCCGAGCCTTGCGGACGAAGTACTCGGAGTTCGTCCCGTCCCGCATCTCGGCCGGGTTCCAGCTCCACATCAGAATATAGCGGGCATTGAGCCAATCCTGGCGTTGGTTTCCGGTGACCGAGGTCCCGTAGACGGTCGGCGTCGCGTTCGCAATGGCGGCCCAGGAGTAGGAGTTGTAGAAACCGAGCGATCCTCCGAAAAGGTTCAGGAGGCGCTGGGCGGTCTGCCGGCCGTTGAGCTGGTTGTAGCTCCCGGTGCCGTAGGGAATATAGATCGCGGCGTTTCCATACTCGGCCTTGATCCGGGTCAGGCCGGCCGCCAGGATGCCGGCCGCTTCCTCCCAGGAGATGGGGGCGAAGCGGCCCTCCCCCCTCTTTCCGGTCCGCTTCATGGGACGGGTGAGCCGGTCGGGATGGTATTGGCGGCCGAGGTAGGACCGTCCACGGATACAGGGCCGGAGCTGGGGATCCTCGATCGAATCGCCGGGTCGGTCGTCGCCCTCGATCCTCACGATGCGGCCCTCGCTCACGGTGACTTTAAGCAGGCAGCGGCCGCCGCAATTGTGGGACGGGCAGCCGGTCCTGACGACGCGCAGGGGCGCGTCATCCTGGACGCCGGCCAACCGCCCCTTCAGGCCCGAACCGGCTCCCATCGCGGCGCGGCGGAGGCGGCCGGCCAGCTTGCGCCCGGCGAAAGCCGAGCCGCCGACGAAGGAGCTCCAATGGAGGAAGCTCCGCCGGGACATCGAGGCCGTCTCGATCTTTTTCTTGATTCCGCTGAATCCGGACATGGCGGCCGGTCCGTCAACCTCGTCTCAACAGGATCTCGACGGCGGCCGCCCAGAGGATGGACGCGACGGCCCACGCCGGCCGCCCGGCCATCCGGTCAACCCCTCGACTCCCGGCCCGAAGTTTGAGAGCGGCCGCCGCTCCCGAACGCGCGGCGAGGAACGCGGCTTGGATCAGGGCGGCGGCGATCAAGGGGTCAAACGCGAAATATCTCCAGGGATCGAAGCCGTCCAGCCCGAAAACTGTCGGAGCCCCCCACAGCGCCGCCGCGGCCGATCCCCAGCCGAAATAGGCGGCCCGCCAGGCGGCCGAGACCGCGACGAGCGAGAGGAACGAAGGCGTCCGCTCTTTAGACCGCATGAGCAGAAAGCCGGCGGCGAGTCCTTCCAAGAGGATGGCCGCGGCCGGATTGATGACCATAAAAGGATCGGACCGGGGCAGAAGAAAATCGGCCAGTTTGACGGCCGCCGCCGCGGCGGGAATCCCGGCCAGAACGACGGCCCGGCCGTTCCGGGCGAACGCCCGCCTCATCATCCAGAAACCGACCGGAAACATGATCCAGCCGGCCAGTCCGGGAATGCGGAGAAGATGAAGGCCGTGTCCCAGCACGGCCTCGGCGAGCCCCCATAGACCTCCCCAGAATAGAATGACCGAAGCCTCGCGCGTTCGCATTCTTGCCATGGTCGCTGAACCAATTCTATCAGGAACAGAAATCGCGTCAAGCTCGGCCGGCGATTCCTTGCACTCCTCTCCGATTCGCGGGTGAAAAAAAACGTTGGCTCAAGCCGCCCGATTGAAACGGGCCCTGAGCCCGGCTGAAGCTCCACGGACTTGCGTCCGTGGAATCCCGCGAAGGGGATTGACATCCCCGACCGGGTCTGATATAAAGTGGAGGTAATCGAGAGGGGTCGGAAAAAGAATTTTCGCAAGGAGTGCGATTGTGTTGCGGTTTCGGCCGAACAGAACAGCTCGCGCCCTGGCTATGGTTGGGACCCTCGTCCTTGCCTTCGCCATGGCATCATGCGCGTCCGGCGAGAAGGATCGATCTCCGTCCTTGGACGCCGGACCTTCGCCCCATCCCCTCGAGTTCGAGTTCGAAGGGCTGGGTCTGGGTATGACCAAAGAGGCCGTCGTGGACGCCTGGGGGCCGCCGAGCTTTGAAACGGCGCTGTCCATCGAATACGCCAATCGGGGCGACTATACCAACATCAAGCTCCTCTTCAAGAGCGTTCCGGTTTCCAAGAACATCCAGCCCGAGGCCGCCCGCGCTTTGGGGGACGACCGGCCCTTCGAGTTTCTGACGGCGATCGTCCTGATCCCGAGCGAGCCCCGTTCCAAATCCGAGCTTCGGCCCGAGCTCGTGTCCCTCTTCGGCAAGCCCCTCGCCGATGCCGGGATAGTGGAGGGACGCAATTGCCGCGCCCCGCTCTGCGAAACCTTCCGGCCCGCCGAGTGCGCGCTTCTCCAGGTTCTCTGGGAGGCCGCCGTCCCGGGGAGCGAAGGGCCGGAGCGCGCGGCGAGTCTTTCCTACATCCTTGCGCCCGACGCCCTCATTACCGAGGTCCCTCGGCCGGATTGGACTTCGATTCGAGGTCAGGTCGCGCCGAGCCCTCCCTTGGAACTTAAGACGCGTCTGGCCAGCCTCCGGACCGGCGACAACGGGGCTCGTCTCGAAGAGATCGTCGAGGTCATGGGCCCTCCCAACCTGGTTCTCAAGGACGGCGCCGGCCTCAGCGCCCTCTACTATTTCTGGCTTAATAACGCCTTCGTCAAGCTGAGCCTGGCAGAAGGAACACTCCGGTCAATCACCTTCCCCAAGATAGGGCCGGGCGACGCGACGATTCCAAAGTCCTGATAATTCCCCTGAGCGGTCTAGCCCGCCGTTTTTTCCGCGACGACGAGCATTTCGAAGTCGTCCGGGGTCAGGGTGTCGTCCCGGCTGAAAGCGCCCAGCCGGCAGCCGAAAATATCGACGCGGACGAATCCCAGCGACTTCAGGAGCCATGAGATCTCGGACGGCGCATAATAGCGTTCGTTGCATTCGATCCGGTGGACATCGCCGTTGTCATCCGTGAATTCGAGGACGGACCGGTCGCGGAAAGTCATCAGGCCGAAGCTGTTCGCCTCGCTCTTCTGGCCGTGGGCGTTCATGAAATCCTTGATCGAGTGCGCGAGCGGGAACAAAGCGTTCAGGGTGGTCAGGATGAGCTTCCCTCCCGGCTTGAGGACCCGGGCGGCGTTCTCGAGGATGCGGAC
>JALHUR010000383.1 GCA_022867325.1 Candidatus Aminicenantota bacterium
CGCCGGGAACATACAGGCCAAATTTGAGCGCGGCGTGTCGAAAGCGGCTCAACTCGGCCGGTTCGCCCGGAAACTCTCCGCCGTCTGCAAGAACATCTTTATCCTCAAGGTCCCGCTGCCGGAGCACGAGGCGGACATCACCGACTATCTCAGCCGGTTCGCAACCGACAACGAGAAGCGAGACGCGTTCCTGGGCATCGGGGCGGCAGAGGAAAGATTTTGTCCGGCGGGTTTTTCAAATGGGAAGACACCCACCGAAAAACGGGGAGACGCCTTCGACATCGTCGAGATGGTCGGCCTTGACATGGTTCCTATCGATTGGCTCTGGTATCCCGTCGCGCCTATAGGCATGGTCGGCACCGTCCTCGGGACACCCGGTGTGGGGAAGTCCTACATGCTAACGGACCTCGCGGCCAGGGTCTCGCGTGGAGAGGAATTACCTCTCTATCGAAAGCAGACAGAGAAAGTCGCCCACGGATGGGTGATCTTCATAACATCCGAAGGCGTTCCCGATAAGATCCTCAAGCCGCGCCTATACGCCGCCGGGGCGGACATGAAGAACATCACCGTGATTAAGGGGCGTGTAACCAAAGACGGCGACTTTGTCCTGCTCGACATCCGCTTCCACCTCAATGAGCTGCGGGACCTCATAAAAAATGACCCGCGAACCTGCGTGCTCGTCATCATCGACCCGCTCGCGTCTTTCGTCTCCGGCAACGCGAACCTGAACGACATGACCCAGACCAGACAAGCCCTCGATACGGTAGCCCGATTCGCCGAGGCAACCAGCGTCGCCGTCATGGTCGCTATCCACCCCAATAAAAACGAATCCCAACAGCTCCAGAATAGAGCCGCCGGGTCCGTCCAAATGTCGGCCGCCGTCAAAACGTGCTGGGTCGTTGTCGAACCCAAGGACGATGACCCGATCAATATGCGATACTTCAGCCCCTATAAGATCGCCACCGCCCCATGCAACAAGAAGGAAACCCTGCCCTTCTACATGGATAACGCCGACTTCACCCATAATGGCCGACTTTTCGAGATGGCAAAGATCCGATGGTCGCCCGAAATAGTCGGATGCGATATCGAACTCATCCTCTGCCCCCGATCAGGCGACGGCGTCAACTTCGCCGCGAAGGCCAGGGCACTACTCAAAGAACAACTGAAAGAAGGCCCTAAAAAGGTCATCGACCTCTTCCGTATGGCCAAAGAACTCGGAATCAATACTGCCACTATGTATAAGGCGAAGGACTTTCTTAATATCGACGACGCACCGACAGGATTCCAAGGAACACACCTATGGATACCACCAACCGCATGGCCCAAGAAATGACCATGATCCCCGACTATATAAAACATATAACTATATCTAACTATGTCTATGTCTGTCTAAGTGTGGAGAATCCATTGTTGGACAGAGTTAGACATTGTTGGATGGTTCTCAGGGGCACCCCCTATTACATCGACCCACGGTCCAGTTTTGCGTTGATTACCGTCGAAACACCGCCAAGAGGCATCCAGGCAGACGCTCCAGCCATGCTTCGGGCGTTATTTAACGTTTCGCATGAAACGTTACGGCTTTTTCTCGGGGGGAACGGGCATAAGAACCGCAGCTTTCCGCTCTTTCTTTCGCCGCTCGCCTTCGAGCAGGCGAGGGGCAAACACAGCCAAGAAGGACGAATAGATGTCCAAAATGACAGATAAACCCGCTGTCCCCAGGCAGACGGAGATGACACACGGCGTCCGGGCAATCGCTGATTTGGGGAAGCTACCGTCCGGCCGGCAATATCCCCCGGCCATGAAGGAGGTATCCGCGGCCAGGGAACGGCTGATCGCCAAGTACGGAGGGGACAAGATCGAGCTGGACGTCCTAGCGATGGTCGATAGCGCGGCCGAAATCGACACAGAGAAGGTCGCAAGGCCAGCGGAAGGGGTCGTGGCCTCCTCTGTGAGATCTCAGGACAAACGAGCTCCTGAAGGCGAGAGCCCAAAGACCGGTGCTCAGTGGGTTTGGGCCGGGCAAGGGGGCGGAGGAAGATCATGACGCTTCGGGGGTGGGCGGCCGGGAGGCAGGGCGCGAGAATGAGGTGTTCCTATTGTCGCCGGATCATTGTTAAGGAAAGCGCACAGTCCGTACCCTGTACGGCATGTGGTCACGGGCATCTCCGGGAGATGGTCCCGAGGAACTGGTGTTGGCTTTGCGGGGAGCCGCAGTACGACAACGTGAGCAAGCCG
>JALHUR010000036.1 GCA_022867325.1 Candidatus Aminicenantota bacterium
CAAAGCGATCAAAGAATATATTCGACTCCATAATCAGGAGCCGAAACCCTTTGTCTGGGTGAAGAAGGTTGATCAAATCCTCGCTAAAATCGGCCATTGTAAATCCGTTATTGAGACACTACACTAGGAATCCCAGGGCCAAGGCCATGGCCGCGCTGGAATCCGGTCGAAGATAATGAGGGATCGTAGGGTCGGCCAGCGGGACGCCGGCCGGAAGGCCCGAATCGGCGCGCGGCCGGATGGTCTCCCGGATCGCGCCGTCCGTATCTCTCCGTTTGATCAGCCCGCGCCGGTCGACCAGAGCGAACCGGGGATGTCTTAAGACCGCGTCTTTCAGGAGGTCGGATTCCGCCTCCCAACGCCGGGCGTCGTCCTCCGCCCCGACCGTCCTCGCCATCTCGGCCGCCGCTCGAAGTCCGAGGGACGGATAGACCTGGTACATCAGCTCGATGCCGGGTTCAATGCCGTGCGCCGCATGCCGCTCCCAGTAGTCCCGGCTGTTGAACAATAGACCCGAAGACCGGTGCCGAAAAACGGGATGAAGGGGAAACTCCGCCGTAGCCTTGATTTTGTCCCAGTTGTCGGCCACGATCGTCCGATCGCCCGTCCAGGCCAGATAATGGTTCAGGGCGTGGAGCAGGACGCCGTTCTGGTCGAGCTCCACGTCGTCGGGCGCGCGTCTTTCGCTGGAATCGATGCAGTCGCCCTGGGGAGAAACGAATTCGCGGAGGAGCCGCTGCAGGAGGAGGCGGGCCGTCCGATGCTGGCCGGCCACCGTCAGTCCCATGGCCATGAAGGAATGGTCGCGCACCCACTCGCGGCCGTACTGCCAGATGCTGGCGTCGACCTTGCCGCTCGCGGACAGGACGTCGGCCAAAGGCCCTAGGGCCGACCGGAAAAAGTGATCGAGCAAGGGAGACTGAAACGAAAGCGCCGCCGCCCGCCCACAGTATTCCCGCGATTCCGCCGGCGAGAGGCTTCCTCCGTCGATGACGTCCAGTTCGATCGCATCCGGAGGGCCGACCAGGGTATATCGCAGGGCCAGGCTGCGGCGCCCTCCGGCCTCGATCGTCATTTCCGTCTTCAGGGAAGGTCGTTTCACCCCCGTTCGCATCCTGAGAGGAAGGGGGGAGCGGCCGCTGTTGGCCAGGCTCACGTCGCGAATCAGATTGGGCTTTGACCGATCGGGACAGAAAAATCTCTCCATGACTTCGAGCGGCCCGTCTTTCCAGGCGGCGCGGACCGCGGGGATGCCCCATTCCCAAGACCAGGACAGGGACGGCCGAAGGCACTCGATCTTCCGCCGGAATCCCGGGCCTGCCTCGAAGGAGAGCCGGGTGGCGGCCAGGCCGGAATTCGCGTCCATGGTCAAGGCTTCCCGCTTTTGACCCAGCCGCTCCGGATTCATCAACACGAGACCCAACGGCGTTCCCTCGCCGTCCGGAGCCGCCTGTACCGCGGCCAGAATCAGGCCGTTACCCACAAAATAATAGCGGACGCCGGGCAAAACGGTGCGGACATCGGCCGGCCCGCGGCGCGGATCGTCATCGTAGACGTGTTCTTTGACGTCGATCATGGCGGTTCTACTCCCGTTCCCGGAACCAGCCCCCCTCCTGTTTCTTCCGCGATATCCCCGGGCGGGCCTGGCAGACTATTATAAAAGATTTTTCGTCTCGAAACACGGCTTTGAAATCAGCCGCGCCGACGCGGCCGGTTATCGTCTCCGCGGGCCGAGCCCGTCGTGGGCGAGGTCCCAGCTCATCTGGTGGACCATCCGGGCGACCCGCTCCATTTTTTCGCCGTTGATCCGGTCCGCCCGGTCGTAGGTCGTATGGTAGTCGGGATGGATCCCGGTCAGGAACCAGAGGGTCGGGACGCCGCGCTGCATGAACGGCCAGTGGTCGGAACGGCGGAGGAGATGGGACGCGTTGTTGTCGATGCTCGTCTTGAGCGTCAGGCCGAACGGGCCGTTCGCTTTCTCGAGTGGGAGCCGCAGCTCGGGAAAGCGCGTCAGGCCGAGGATGTTGATCGTGTTTTTATTGCTCTCGGAGGTTTGGACCTCGAGGCCGCGGAAGCGCCAATCCGGCGTGTCCAGGATCTCCTCGTCGCGGCCGACGAGATCCATGTTGAGGACGGCGATGATCTTGTCCAGGGGGAGCAAGGGACGCTCCGTGTAATACCAGGCGCCCAGCAGGCCGCGTTCCTCGGCGTCCCAGGAGGCGAAGATGAGGGGCCGGCGCGGCCGCTCGCCGCTTTGGGCGGCCAGGGCGCAGGCTTCGGCGATATCGATCGTGGCGACAACGCCGGAGATGTTGTCGTCCGCGCCCGGCATGATGACGCCGTTTTCGACCCCGTTGTGGTCGTGGTGGCCGCAGATGACGACGGCCTCATCCCGGAGCGCCGGGTCCGCGCCTTCGATCATGCCGAGAACGTTTCGGCCGCGAATGAGATGACGGTCGACCGAGGCGGCGATCTCGACGATCGGGCCGGGAATATCGAGGGGCTTGAACGATTGATACGCCTCCGCCGTCCGGCCGAGCTCGGCCAGGTTTTTGCCGGTGCCGAGGATGAGGGTCTCGGCCAGGGCCGGGGAGATTTGGGCGGCGGGGATCCGGACCTTGTCCACCCATTCGGCGAGGAGGAGCCGGCCCGATTGGGCGGGATCGGCGGGCCAGGCGCCCCGAAACGAGGATTCGAAGTTGACCGGTCCGGGATGGTTGTGTTTGTCCTCGACGAACAGGATGCCGGCGGCGCCCTTCTCCTGGGCCAGGAGGGTCTTCCGGAAGGCATTGGACGCCTCCGAGGAGACGATTCCGTCGAAGGGGCTGGCCGGGTCGAATTCGCCGGGCTCATGATCCAGGACGAGGACGATCCGGCCTTTTAAGGACGGGCCGTAGTCTTCGGCTCGGACGCCGAAGCCCGCGAAGACCACCGGGCCGGAGGCTGAGGACCTGGCCCGGGTTGAGCCGGATTTCGAGGGAGTTCTCCGCAGCCAGGGTCGCCGCCGCCATCCAGAAGTCCTGGAAGTAGGAGTTTCCTCGGACCGGCTTGAGCCCGATCCGGGCGAAGCGGGCCCGGATGAATTCGGCGGAGAGGTACACCTCCGGCGTTCCGGCCGCCCTCCCTTTGAGAAGGTCGGAGGTAAGGAACACCATGTCGGCCATCATGTCTTCCTTGCTGATGGATTCGTTGCGGGGCGCGCCGGCCGGACCCTGGGCGGCCAGGAGAGAGGTCAGGATCAGACAGGTCATTAAAAGGACGGATTTACGCGGGATCGGTCGCGGAGAACCTTGAATCATGGTGTCACCTCCGTGGGAATCCTTTTTATATCACAGGAATTCCCCGTTCACAAAGAAGCCG
>JALHUR010000384.1 GCA_022867325.1 Candidatus Aminicenantota bacterium
CAGTACTCATAAGCCGTTTACGGCTTATGTGTGCTGCAAGGCTGCTCCCCGGCAGAAGCTCCACGGACTAATACTCATTGGAGCGCCAGTACTCATGAACCGTTTCCGGTTCGTGAGTGCATGAATGCCGGCACCCAAGGAGCCGTTGTTTCGGCTCCTTGATTACTGCAAGGCGGGGCTTGGTCGGGGTTAACCCTGAGCCCACTCAGCCCCATCCCCTCTAAAGGGGCTGAGTACAAAAGTGTCTCTTCTCGTCCCCGCCCTGAAGCTCCACGGACTTACGTCCGTGGCATCGGCCCATTGCAGGCGTTGGAGCGCCTGTACTCATGAACCGTTTCCGGTTCATGGGTATTGAAAGGCGGGGCTCCGATTTTAAGCCCCGCCTTTCAGGGCGGGGTAGCGTCGGCGAACGGGTAAATCGGTACATGCCCCCAAATCGGGGGTCTCAGGCGATGAGAAGCGTCTTGGGGTCGAGCTTGAGGGGGAGGACGCCCGCGGCCGGATAGTCGCGATCCTTGACGACCCGGAGCCGGACGTGATCGGGTTCGGCGTGGAGGGTGATCAGGACGTCGATGGCGGGCAGAAAATCCTCGAGGAGAAAAGGCGTCCCGGCTGCGTTCCAGAAGGGGCCTTCGCCCCGGAGCGATGCCGAAAACCAGATTTCGAGCCCAAGCCGACCGGCGAACTCCCGGAACTTGACAAGATCTTCGGGCCGCGAGAGAGAGAAGTCGTAGCCGTCGATGATGACCGTGTCCGCCGCGAACCGGCCCATCGTGATCATGGCCTCCAGGCTCTTGAGGATCTGTTCCGTCCGCGTCCCTTCCTGCTTGAAGTTCATGATGACCCGGTTTTTGACGACTTCGTCGTGGACCTCGAGCGGCGGCTCGGCCGCCAGGGCTCCGGCGATCTCCCGGAATATATCCTCGTACCAGGTGATGATGTAGTCGACCCGGCTCGCGTAGGAGACATGGATGACGGGCTTGTCCTGGAAGAGCTTGTCCGTCGCGATGTGGACAAGGCAGGCCGTCTTCCCGACGCCCTTGGGAGAGGCCAGGACGCCGAGATTCCCCTTGCCCAGGCCGCCGTGGATGTGCCGCTCCATGTCACGGATCGGGCTTCTTCGCGCGAATTCGGTTTGGACCGTCATATCGTCGTCTCCTCGCTCGTTTTGCTCCGCCTACTTCGAGGCGTCTTGCCGCCGCTTCTCCTCGTACTGGGCGACGAGCTCTTCGGCCTTGGCGGCCGGAACCCTCCCGTACTTGAGGAACTCCCTGGTGAACTCCGCCTTGCCCTGGGTCAGGGAGCGGAGGGTGGTCGAGTAGCCGAACATCTCACTGAGCGGGACTTCGGCGTCGACCCGGGCGAAGATCCCGTCCTCGACCGAGCTGACGATGATCCCCCGGCGCTGGTTGATGGAGGCGAAGACGTTCCCGGCAAATTCGGAAGGCCCTTCGACCGAGACTTTCATGATCGGCTCGAGAATCTGGGGCTTGGCTTTCCGGTAGACTTCGCGGAAGGCGCCCTGGGCCGCCGCTTGGAAGGCCATATCCGAGGAATCGACGTCGTGGGCCGCTCCGTCGGTCAGGACGATTTTGACGCCGACGATCGGGAATCCCGTCAGCTCGCCTCTGCGAAGGACGGATTGGAAGCCTTTCTGGCAGGCGGGTATGAACTCCTTGGGGATGCGCCCGCCCTTGACTGCGTTGACGAACTCGAATGAACCGCCCGGCAGCGGCTCGAGGACGCCGATGACACGGCCGAACTGGCCCGCGCCGCCCGTCTGTTTCTTGTGGGTGTAGTCGAACTCGATCCGCTGGGTGATCGTTTCGCGGTAGGCGACCTGGGGCATTCCGGTCGAGACTTCGGCCTTGTATTCCCGCTTCATCCGCTCGACATAGACGTCGAGGTGGAGCTCGCCCATGCCCTGGATGATGGTTTGGTGGGACTCGGGATCGACGTGGGTCCGGAAGGTCGGGTCTTCCTTGGTGAAACGGTTGAGGGCCTTGGCGATCCGGTCCTGGGCTTTTTTATCGACGGGCGCTATGGCCAGCGAGATGACGGGCTCGGGGATGTAGATGGACGTCATGGCCAGGTTCAAACCGGGTGCCGCGAAAGTATCCCCGGAGGCGCAGTCGATCCCGAAAAGGGCCACGATGTCGCCCGCGCCGGCCCGCGCGATGTCCTCCATGCTGTCGGCGTGCATCCGGACCAGCCGCCCCACCTTGACCTTCTGTCCCGATCGGGTGTTGACGATTTCCTCGCCCTTCTCGAGATGTCCCTGGTAGATCCGGATGTAGGTCAGCTGTCCGTAGGGACCGTCCTCGAGCTTGAAGGCCAGGGCCACGATCGGGGCGCCATCGTCGGTCCCGAGGGGAATTTTCCGCCCCTCGTTCTCTTTGTCATGGGCCCAGTTCTCGATGTCGGCCGGGCTGGGGAGGTAGCGGACGACGCCGTCGAGGAGGGGCTGGACGCCCTTGTTCTTGTAGGCGGATCCCATGAAGACCGGGGTCAGCTTGCGGCTGATCGTGCCTTTCCGGACGGCCTCCCGGATCAGGTCTTCCGTGACCCGGTTCTCGAGGGCGGCCTCGAGCAGGCGGTCCGAGAACATCGAGACGGCGTCAATGAGCTCCTCGCGGCGGGCCTTGGCCTCGGCGGCGAGATCGGCCGGGATCTCTTCGACCCGGATGATTTCGCCGTCGGGGCCGTCGAAGTACAGGGCCTTCATGGCGACCAGGTCGACGACGCCCCTGTGCTGGTCCTCGAGCCCGATCGGGATCTGCATCAGGGCGGCGTTGTGGCCGAGCTTTTCGACGAGCTGTTGCTTGACCTTGACCGGGTTGGCGCCGACCCGGTCGCACTTGTTGATGAAGGCGATCCGGGGGACGTCGTAGCGCTTGAGCTGGCGGTCGACCGTGATCGTCTGGGACTGGATGCCGCCGACCGAGCACAGGACCAAAACGGCCCCGTCGAGGACCCGGAGGGCCCGCTCGACCTCGATCGTGAAGTCGACGTGGCCGGGCGTGTCGATGATGTTAATGGAGTGGTCGCCCCAAGCAACGTAAGTCGCGGCCGAGGTGATCGTGATCCCGCGCTCCCGTTCGAGCTCCATGTGGTCCATAGTCGCGCCCACGCCGTCCTTGCCTTTGACCTCGTGGATGCGGTGGATTTTCTTGCAGTAGAATAGGATCCGCTCGGTCAGCGTCGTTTTGCCCGAATCGATATGGGCGCTGATCCCGATATTGCGCATGGTCGCGATGTCGCTTGTCATCTACAAATATCCCTTGTTAGACGTCTTTTCGGCTCGGCTGGGAGGAAGGCCCACGGAGTGACCGGCGGCGGATTTGGCTCTCGGCGGCTGAACAACCCGAAAAGGAGCGCTTAATATACAAGAAAACCCGGCTGAAATCAATAGATCTGACCGCGGCCCCACAGCTTGGCTGATGTAATTAGATGATAATAAATAAATTAACAAATACTCCTTGTTTTTGAGAGCGATGCGGATAAAATGAACGTCATGACCTACAAATTCCTGGGCCGGACGGGCGTCAAGGTCTCGGCGCTCTGTTTCGGCACGATGTCCTTCGGCGGGGACGCCGACGAGGCGGCCTCGGCTCAACTCTTTAAACACTGCCGCGACAACGGGATCAACTTTTTCGACTGCGCCGATCTCTATGCCGGAGGCAGGTCCGAGGAGATCCTGGGCCGGCTCATCAAGGGCTGCCGCGAGCAAGTCATCATCACCAGCAAGGTCTATTTCGCGACGGGACAGGACCCGAACGCCATGGGGGCTTCGCGCCTCCATATCCGGTATGCCGTCGAGGGGAGCCTTCGCCGGCTGGGAACGGACCGGATCGACCTCTACTTTATCCACCGCTTCGACGACGCGACTCCTCTCGAGGAGACGCTCCGGGCGCTCGACGACCTCGTCCGGCAGGGCAAGGTCCTCTACATCGGTGCGAGCAACTTCGCCGCCTGGCAGGTTGAGAAAGCGCTGGGGATTTCCGCGCGGGAGGGCCTGGAGGCTTTCGCCTGCATCCAGCCCATGTATAACCTCGTCAAACGCCAGGCCGAGTCCGAGATCCTCCCCATGGCCCGGGCCGAGAACCTGGCCGTCATCCCCTACAGCCCGCTCGGCGGAGGCCTCCTGACCGGTAAATACGGATCGGGGAAGAAGCCCGCCTCGGGGCGCTTGGTGAGCCATAAGATATACGCCACGCGCTATGGAGACGCGCAGGCTTATGAAATCGCGGACCGGTTCGTCGAGTTCGCCCGGTCGCGCGGCTTCGATCCGGCGAGCCTGGCCGTGGCCTGGGTCGGCGGCCACCCCGCCGTCACGGCGCCGATCATCGGGGCCCGAAACGTCGAGCAGCTCCGAAGCTCGATCGCCTCCGTCGACATCCCCATGACGCCGGAGCTCCGGGCCGAGATCTCGGCCCTATCGCCCGAGCCGCCTCCGGCCACGGACCGGAGCGAGGAGCGGACGTCCTTTCACTTCGGCATCCGCTGATAATCGTCTTCACGAGGAGCAGGAGTCTATCGTCTTTTGGCCGGTAGGAGGGTTTTCTTGTTCCAACATGATCTTCGAACGCCGCTTTCGCGATGATTGACATCGCCGCGCGGCCGGAAGTACATTACCAGTGTGGTCAAGCAGAGAGATTCATCAAACGGAGCGATTATTTACGGCGTCGCGGAAAAAGGAATTTCCTATAAATCAAAGTCAACCCCTCGACACTCATGCCCCAGAAACGGGTCATGAGTGTCGAGGGATTGACCTAGCCTCCGTCTTTTCTGTTTTGACAGGGAATTCCCGATGTGGTATGTATAAATAAAACACGGCCGCCGCGAAGAAGAGTGATTCTATTGACCAGCGTTCCAAAGCAAGAGAATAAATCGAACGGGCGGAAAAAACCAGTGTCCCGAATGTCGACGGCCGATGGATCCGCTGGACGGCCGAAGAGAAGACTCGATCTCCAAAAACTGGAGGCTTCACGCCGGAGGTCGGAACGGGAACTGCGGGAAAGCGAAGAGAAATACCGGAGCCTGACCGAGAACGTCAACTTGGGGATCTACCGGAACACCGTCGGGGCCAAGGGCAAATTCATCGAAGCCAATCCGGCCATCGTCAAGATGTTCGGGTATCGAAACAAAAAGGAATTCCTGGTCGCCAGCGTGGCCGACCTGTACCAGAACGCCGAGGGCCGGAAGAAGTTCAACGAGACGATGCTCCGGCGCGGATTCGTCCGGAACCAGGAATTGCGCCTGAAAAAAAGGGATGGCACTCTCTTCATCGGCTCCGTCTCGGCCGTGGCCGTGAAGGACGCGAAAGGCCGGGTGATATTCTATGACGGCATCATCGACGACACCACCCTGCGCAAACAAGCCGAAGAAGACCTCAATCATTCCTATTCCCTTCTTCAGGCGGCGATGGAATCGACCGCGGACGGCATCCTGGTCGTCGATACGGAAGGGAAAATCGTCGGTTTCAACTCGCGGTTCGCCCAACAGTGGCGCATCCCGGAGGAAATCCTGGTCACGCGAAGCGACCGGAAGGCGCTGGAGTTCGTCCTGGACCAGCTCTCCAGCCCCGAAGCGTTCCTGTCCAAAGTCCGGGAATTGTACGCCCATCCCGACGAGGAAAGCTACGACACCCTGGATTTCAAGGACGGGCGTATTTTCGAGCGCTATTCGCGGCCCCAAGTTCTCGACGGAAAGCCCGTCGGCCGCGTCTGGAGCTTCCGCGACGTCACGGAGAGCAAGCGTCTGGCGGAGCGGATTACAGCGCTGCATCTTCTCAAGGAAGCCCTCATCGGCCCGGGGGAGCTTCAAGGAAAGCTGCAGACGATCAGCGACGGGATCGTCCGGATCTTTCAAGCCGATTTCGCCCGGATTTGGATGACGGAAGAAGCCGACCTCTGCGACCGGGGCTGTCTCCACGCCTCCGTCAAGGACGGGCCGCACATCTGCCGCGACAGGGCCTTTTGTCTCCACCTCATGGCGAGCGCGGGACGGTACACCCATCTCGACGGCGCCCACCGGCGCGTTCCTTTGGGCGCCTACAAGATCGGCCGCGTCGCCTCCGGCGCGGACTCCCGTTTCATAACCAATAATGTTTCGGAAGACCCCCGCGTTCACGATCATACCTGGGCCGAGTCGCTCGGCCTGGTCTCGTTCGCCGGATATCGTCTTCTTTCCCCTGCCTGCGGGCCGATCGGCGTAATGGCCCTGTTCAGCCGGCAACCCATCCTTCCCGCGGAGGAGGAATTGCTGGAGGACCTGGCCAACTCGGTCTCCCAGGCCATCCAGGCGGGCCAAGCGGAGATGGCGGTTCGCCGGGCCGAGAAAAATTTCAGAAATATTTTCGAGAACGCCGTCGACGGCATCTATCAAAGATCGCCCTCCGGTTTCTTTTTCAGCGCCAACCCGGCGCTGGCCAAGACGCACGGTTTCGACTCGCCGGAAGAGTTCATCAACGCCATCCGGGACAACGAATACCAGTTCTACGTCGAACCCGGACAACTGGAAGCGATCAAGCGGAGGATGGACGAACAAGGAGAAGTCCGGGCCTTCGAAACTCAGACCTATCGCAAGGACGGGAGCCGCATTTGGATTTCCGAGAGCGCCCGGGCCGCGCGCGATGAAGAAGGCCGAATCGTCTCCTATGATGGGATCGTCGAGGATATCACCGCTCGCAAGCTCGCTGAGGGAAAAATCAAGGACGCGCTCCGGGAAAAAGAGCTTCTTTTGCGGGAGATCTATCATCGGGTCAAAAACAACATGCAGATCGTATCCAGCCTGCTCAGCCTTCCGGCCCGGCAGATCGACGATCCCCGAATCCGAGAGATCTTCAAGGAGAGCCAGGGCCGGGTCCGGTCCATGGCCCTCGTTCACGAAAAGCTGTATATGTCCAAGGATCTGTCGAGGATCGATTTTTCGTCTTACCTCGACAGCCTGACGCGTCATCTGATCCAGGCCTATCGGATCGATCCGCACCTCATTCATTTGGAATTGAACGTGGAGAACGTGGATCTGGACATCCACACGGCGGTTCCTTGCGGATTGATCGTGAACGAACTCGTGTCCAACAGCCTGAAGCACGCCTTCACGGAGGGCAGGAAAGGCCGGATCGCCGTCGAGCTTCGGCGCCTGGACGGAAGACTCCAGCTCAAGGTAGGCGACGACGGTATAGGATTCCCGGATGGCTTCGATTTAAAAAACACGGAAACCCTGGGGA
>JALHUR010000037.1 GCA_022867325.1 Candidatus Aminicenantota bacterium
GGCGTCATCGCGGCCATCCAGACCTTCGGGGACCGGATCAATCAATAATTTCATTGATCATATGAAGTTGACGTTCGTGGCGGATAAGCCTCCGCCGTCCCATGTTTTTACCGAGGTCGCCCTGATGGAGGCCGAGGAGAACGGGAGTCTATCGTTATTTAGCCGCGGCGGAGGGATTTCTTGTCCGGATATGATTTGCGGGCGCGGTTTTCGCGGTTATTGACATTGCCGCCCGGCCGGCGATATAGTTCCGCTATGGATAGGAAGGGGGACTCAGCGCTAAGGGCGGGAATTCAGCTCGCTCGGAAAAAGCAAATTCTTATCTTTATGATCGGCAAAACGGTTTCGCACTACCGGATCCTGGAGAAGCTCGGCTGACATGCCCACTTTTTTTATTTAAATGTATCGCCAAAGGAGGCAAAGATGGGCAGATTCCGATCTGTAAATTTGGCTCTGGCGTTTTGTCTCTCTATCTTGTTTGTTGGCCCTTCCATGGCCCAAGAGCAGTACGCCAACGTCCGCGGCCAGGTCGTTGATACCGACGGTCAGCCGCTTCCCGGAGTCGCGGTCACTCTCGAATCCCCGCTTTTCGCGCCCCGCTCAGAGACGACCTTTTCCTCTGGCATCTTCCGGTTCATCAATGTCACCCCCGGCGTTTACACCCTGAAATGCGGGCTCCAAGGCTTCAAGACCTACCTCCAGCAGAACCTGGACCTTCGCGTGGGCTCGAACTTCGACCTCAAGATCGTCATGGAGCAGGCCGCTCTCCAGGAGGAAGTGACGGTCAAGGCCGAGTCGCCCGTCGTGGATACCAAGAAGACCTCGGTCGGAGTCAACGTCACCTAGGTCGCGCTGCAGGAGATCCCTTCGGCGCGCGACCCCTGGGTGATTCTTCAGCAGGTCCCCGGAATCTCCATGGGCGAGGAGAACGTGGGCGGCAGTGGCTCAGGCATGCAAACGCTCTTCTACTCCAAGGGCACCGACTACGAAAGCGCCATGTGGAACATGGACGGCATCCCGATAACCGACAGGACAGCCATGGGCTCATCCTTTTATTATGATTTTGATTCCTTCGAGGAGATGACCATCACTACGGGCGGACAGGATGCCACTGTCCAAACCCCCGGCGTTTCCATCAACTTCGTTACCCGGCGCGGGGGGAACAAGTTCCAGGGAATGGCCCGGTTTTATTTCGCCAACGATGACCTTCAGACCGACAACCGGACCGAAGAATTAAAGGAGCTAGGCTACGCGGGCGACCAAATCGTCCAGATGTTGGACTACGGTTTCCAGCTTGGCGGTCCCATTCTCAAAGACAGGCTCTGGTTCTGGCTGGGTTTCGGCGTCCAGGACGGCCGCCGGCTGACCATCGGCGGCTACCCGAGCCGTTACCAGCTTTACAACTACAACGCCAAGCTCAATGCCCAACTCAGCTCCAAGAACAGGGCCGAGCTGGCCTTGTACTTCCCTCTCAAATACGCCTACGGAAGAGGGGCCGGACCGTTCAACCCGCCGGAGACAACCGGTGACCAGAAGGACAATGGCACGGTCTATGTCAAGCTCGAGGACGAGCACATTTTCTCCCCGGATTTTCTCTTATCCCTTAAATTGTCCTATCTCAACAGCGCCTTTGAGATAAATCCCCAGGGCGGCCTTGACGCGCAGGCCGGCTATGACCTCGTCACCGGAATGATGTCAGGAACGAATTCATATGGTTTTGGAAAGCATCCCAATTACGACGCCAAGCTGGACGGCAATTTCTTCAGCGACCGGCTGCTGGGCGGGAGCAACGAACTCCGGTTCGGGCTGGAGTACCTCCTGTCTAAAGGGCAGGGATACATTCGCGATCCCGGCGATGTGTGGAAATATTACCGCAACGGCATACCGCGTCTCGGCTACGTTGAGAGGGGACAAAATAGGCAGGCGCACCTGGATCACGTCAGTTTTTATTTGAGTGACTCTTTCACCACGGGGCGATTAACCTTGAACCTGGGACTGAGAGGCGATTGGCAGAAGCCCTGGATCGACGCCTCTCCGGTCGAGGCCAGTCTTTCAGCCCCCGATTTCCTGCCCGCCCTCACTTTTCCCGCGATCGACCCGGGGTTCGCCTTCTTTACCCTTTCGCCAAGGATCGGGTTTACCTTTGATTTGACGAACGATAAAAAAACCATGCTCCGGGGCAACATCGCGCGCTACAGCGATCAAATGTCAAAC
>JALHUR010000385.1 GCA_022867325.1 Candidatus Aminicenantota bacterium
CTCCCATGTTTCCTTGTAAGAATTGAAGCTCACACCGAGCCCGGCCGCATAACGTATCCAACCCAGGTCATACCCAAAGCTGATTGCGGCGGGGACGGTCCACATCCGGAAGCGGAGAGGAAGCGCCTCGTCGCCATCGCCGAGAGTCCGGCCGTTTTTATCGATGTATTCGATCCCGAGGCTGAAACCCAGGCCGGAAGTCTTCGTCCAGCTGACGGCGAAGGCCAGCGGGATCGGGGACCCATAAATCTCCCTGAATTCCTTCATGCTGGGGAGGAAGATCCCCGAGGCCAGGGAGACGCCGACGCGGTCCGCCCGCGCCGGAAGAGCGGGGATCAAAAACAGGGCAAGACCGAGGGCTATGGATTTGTATCTCACGGCCGTCCTCCGTTGCGGATGAGCGCGAAGCGGGGGACGCCCGAAACGTCTCCGAGGGCGCCTTGGGGCTTGACCTCGAACTCGCGCGAAGGATTGCTCTCCCGTCCATCGGCCCCGACGGCCGTGACGACGTAGTAGTAATAGGAATCCATGCCCAAGTAGGCGTCCGAGCAGGTCGTGGCCGCGATCGGGGAACTCGTGATCCTCTCGTAGTCGAGGTGGGAACGGCCGCTCCGGTAGAGGTGATAGCCCGCGGCGCCCAAGACGGCATTCCAGCTCAGGATGGCTTTCTTGGTCGCGTTGAACAGGGAGTAGAAGGTCACGACCCGGCCGGAAAAACCGGTCGGCGTCGCGGGAACGCCCGCCCGGACCGGCTGGGCCAGCTCGGTCAGGACGGCCAGGGCCGCCCTCGTCGTCTGGGTGAAAAAGTCGAAATCGAGCGTGTCGATCGTATCCGTGGTTTTATGATAGTAGGGATTGTCGCCGGCCTCGATCTCGAGCAGGGCCGGATAGCCCGCGTCCCAGAACGAGGCGTGGTCCGAATAGACGAAGGAGGCGTTGACCGTCTTGCGGGGGACGAGCGTCGTGTAGGCCGAAGTCGCCCGCGCCGCTTTGTCGCCGAGCCAGGACGAGGCCTCATTGACGATGATTTCAACGAGGGTGTCGGGCTTCTTAACGTAGGAAATCATGTCGAGGTTGACGACCCCGACGATCCGCTCGTTTCGGCTCCGGACCCGGGCGGCGTAGGCTTTGCTCCCGTAGAGACCCCACTCCTCGGCCGAAAAAGCGATGAAGCGGACCGTAAAGTCGAGGGGGTGGCGGGCCAGAATCCGGGCGGCCTCGATAGCCGCGGCCGTGCCGCTGGCGTTGTCGTCGGCCCCGGGCGCCGAGGTCTCCGGCGAAGTCTGCGCGTAAGAGTCGTAGTGGCCGCCGATGATCAGGATGTCGTCGGGGTAGCTGACGCCCCGGACCTCGGCGATGACGTTCCGGGACGAATAGGCGCCACTGAAGCTGAAGGCTTGGTATTCGGTCGGAAGGCCGAGGCCGTGGAGCCCGTCGTAAATAAGCGCGCCCGCCGATTCGCATTGGGATGTCGAGGCATAGCGCGTCTTGAAATCCTGGAGGCCCTGGACCGCGGCCCGGAGCTTGGGAGCGGAGATTTCAGCAAGGATGCTCTCGACGACCGGGTCCCGCTCGGCCCGCGGAACGACTCCGGCCGGGGCCGCGGAGGGCGGCCTGAGATAGGGCAGGACGGACCAGGCCGGGAGCGGCTTCCGGGACAGCCCTCGCGGCAAAGATTGGGCCGAAGACCCTGCGACCGACCAAAAAAGGACGAGGTCGCTTTCCAAGACGGCAACCCGCCCCCGCCGTTCGAGAAGGGCGCGCCGGGACAAACCCGGATCCCTGACAAGGATATAGTCCTTGTTCCCGATATTCCAATCGAGGACGGCGACCGGGACGCCTTTCCCGCGCAGGGCGCGGACTTCATCTAAGGTCGCCCGCGCCAAAAAGCAGGTCTGGAGCTCCTGAGCGACGTCGAGCTGGAGCCGTTCGAGGATCGCCCAGACGGCCGGGTCGGCCTTGGGGATCTTGACCAGGTGGCGAGGCTGAGGGACGGAGACAAGAATAACCGCGGCGGACAACAGGACCGCCGCCCCCCGGAACGTTGCGGTTCTCATACCGGCTATTAAATCAGAATTCCCCGGTTGATTCAACGGTCTCCACGAATAGGCTAGGCCCCGGGCTTCGGCCTTCGCGCCCGGCGCCGCCTCAGGCCAGGGTGATCAGGACGGTCAGCGTGAACAGGCTGACCAGGGTCGAAAGAAAGATGATCTTGGTGATGAGCTCGGGAGCGGTGTCGAATTCCCGCGCCAGGGCCACGCCGAAAATCGCGCTGGGCATGCTGTTTTCGAGTATCATCGCCTGCCTGGTCAGGCCCTCCAGGCCAAGTCCCTTGGCCAGGCCGAAAGAGAGCGCGGCCGCGACGATCAGGCGGATGAAGGTCGCGACCTAGGCGGCCTTCCAGTGCCCCCGGAAAGAGACGTCGGCCAGCTGCATGCCCAGGACCAACAGCAGAAACGGCACCAGGGAATCCCCGACGAGCTTGAGCGGGTCAAAGATGGGAGCGGGGATGGCGATCGCCAGCGCCTTGACGATAATCCCGGCGATCATCGCGTAAAGGCCCGGCATCAGCCAGACGCGTTTCAAGGCGTCCCGCAGGCCCGCCTTCCCGCGCGCGGCCAGATAGACCCCGAGGCTTTGCAGGA
>JALHUR010000386.1 GCA_022867325.1 Candidatus Aminicenantota bacterium
ACGTAGGTGAACTTACCCTGGAGGTCCATTAGGAAGATGCCGATGGGCGCTGAAGCGCTCAAGGTGCGGAACTTTTCCTCGCTCTCCCGTAGCGCCTCCTCCGCCTGCTGGCGCTCGGTGATGTCTTCAGCGGCACCCACGTAGCCCGCTAAACTACCGTCTCTGGACAGCATTGGACTCGACACTACGCGAATCCAGCGTACTTCTCCCTGTGGCCTCAAGATGCGGAAATCCCGGGAGAACCTACGGATTTCACTCCCTGCCTTGAGTGCCTCCTCGACTGTCGCTTGGTGGTCATCCGGGTGGATATTCCTGGTCCAGACGTGCCCCAACAATTCTTCGAGCCGCAGCCCATCGATTTCAAGCAACTGCTCGTTGACGTAGGTGAACTTACCCTGGAGGTCCATTAGGAAGATGCCGATGGGCGCTGAAGCGCTCAAGGTGCGGAACTTTTCCTCGCTCTCCCGTAGCGCCTCCTCCGCCTGCTGGCGCTCGGTGATGTCTTCAAATGTGGTATAGACCTGATAAGGCTTGTTTTCTCCGGGTTTAAACAGAGGGATAGCATTTATGTTGATCCAGCGATGGCTATCATCTTTGGGATTGAAAACCCCCATGACCACGTTGAGGACTTTCCTGCCGGTCTTCAAAGCTGCCATCGAAGGGTGGGTCTCTCCCGGAAAATCCGAGCCGTCCTCGTGGATCGCCCTCCAGCGCGGATCGATCGAGGTCCGCCCTTGCATTTGGTCAATCGTCAAGCCCAAAATGCGTTCCGCAGCCGGGTTGGCAGAGATAATTGCGCCGTCGGCAGACTGATAAACGATGCCCTGTGCTATGGTTTCGAATAGAATACGGTGTCTTTCTTCACTTTTTCGCAGCGCCTCATCCGCCCTTTTGTATTCATCAATATTCTGAAATGTCCCAGCAAGTTTTACTATTTTAGCGCCGCTGTAAACGGCTTTTCCAAGCGACCGCACCCAAATCTCATCTTTGCTGCCCAAAGGAATGAAAAGGGATTCAAGATCGTAAGGTTCGCCCGTTTCCGCAGCTCTCTTCAGTGCTGCCTCTACGGCTGGCCTGGATTCGGGCGCATAGAAGTTTAAGGCTTCTTCCAGCTTCGGCTTATATCCCGGCTCGACTCCGTGGATCCGGCCGACCTCTTCCGTCCATGATACCTCCTTGGTCGAGAGGTCAAGCTCCCAACCTCCGACTTTGGCCATTTCTCCGGTATCCCTTAAAAGCCGAACACTTTTTTGCAGCGCCTCCTCGGCCCGCCGGCGCTCCTCGATCTCCCGCAAGAGACGCTCGTTGGTCTGCGTCAGCTCAGCGGTACGCTCGTCGACCAGCTCCTCGAGCCGGTCGCGATGCTCCCTCAGCTCTTCCTCGGCCCGCTTGCGCCGGCTGATGTCTCTGATGCAGCCCTCTTTCCCGACGACCATCCCATCAGGGTCACGATAGACGTGCGCGCTCACTGACACATCCAACACACGGCCATCGCCCGTCTTCAGCCGGACCTCGTAGTCGTCCACCTCCCCCTGTTCCAGAATCTCTCTGGCGAGCGCTGAGCTCTGTTCCAGTTCGTCATAGAATTCCAGCACCGATCTGCCGATCATCTCCTCTCGGTCGTATCCAAACCGTTCCACCGAGGGGCTGATCTCGGTGATGAGATCCTGGGCGTCTAGCTGGTAGAAGACGTCCTGCACATTCTCGAAGATCCGGCGGTACTTCGCCTCACTGCGGCGGAGCGCCTCCTCCACCTCTCTCATCTGATGAACGTCACGCCGCACTGTCATGGGTCACCTCCCCAAGACTGATGGCTAGAGCTCCGGCGAGGACAGGGCGAGGGAAAAGCCCACAAGGTCATGAAATTGCGTACTATCGCGCATGACAGCCCCTTGCGAAGGCTGTTACAAGACAGGTAGGCAGGACCGGGGGCCGGGTTGAGAGGCGCCAGCCGAATGTCGCGCGAGTGATGGCCCTAGTGACGAGCCGGCGCGTCAACCCGCAGGCCCTGCTGC
>JALHUR010000038.1 GCA_022867325.1 Candidatus Aminicenantota bacterium
CGGCGAGTCGGCCAGCCAGTCCAAAGGCTCCTACTTCACCTTCCCGCAGCTCCGACCGAGGACTCGTCGCACCTCCACGTCTCCAGGTAAATGCGTCGATCCCCGCAGGTCGAGGTCCCGGACCCAGCGCACCTTCCGGTCGTAGAAGGTGCGATGCTCTCGGCCGCATTTCCCGCAGGCCGTTGTTTTCCCCGAGGCCGCAGCCGGATGACCCGGACATACGGGTCTCCGAAAATGCCCTTGACCACCGACTCCGGCATATGGCCGGGGAACCGATACAATTTGTTGCCATAAGCGCGAAGGACAAAGCCAGGGTACTCGGTCTCGCTTCCTAAGAAACGCCTGAGGAGATGCCGGATCTCATAAAATTAGATTTAATGCTGCCAAAGATGGGTGGATACAAGGCCCGCGGATTGCTTAAGGCCGGTGCAAGGCGCTAATGAAGGAGCAGTTATAACAATCATGACGGAGGGGCCACACCCGCTCCCATTCCGAACACAGACGTTAAGCCCTCAAGGCCATTTCCGCTCTCAACGGCAAGGACCTCAAGGGCCGGAACCTCAAGATCAATGAGGCCCAGCCCCGGACCGACCGGCCCCGCACGGGCGGGTTCGGCGGCGGCGGCGGCCGGTACTGACCGCTCAGTCTAAGAGCGAATTCTTCAAGGGCGGATTTCCCGGAAAGGGAAGTCCGCCCTTTTCTATTATTTGGGGGGGGATTTTCTCGCCTTGCGCGCGTCGGATAACGCTTGTCGCCGTTATTGACATCGGCGCATGGCCGGCGATACTATTCCATCGTGATCAGGAGGGGAGATTCAGCGTCCGGAGCGGCCGTTCACCATGCCCCGGAAAAAGCAATTTCCTATGTTGACAGCGAATCAGCGATTCAGCGAGTCATTATGAACCAATACGAATTCCACGTCTCCCACAAGGCGCGCCGGAAGTACCAGTTCGACGAAGGGCTCTTCGCCTTGAACGGCAACGTCGTGCTGGCCGATTTCGCCGCCGCCCGGCGCTTCGCCGAGGCGCTCAGCCGCGGGCGCGGCCAGCCGGTCCCGGCCGGCGACATCAACGCCATGGGGCTGATCGACGAGATCCTGCACATCCTCATCCGCAAGTACGAGCTGCAAAACCCGGGCATCCTGCGCCGGGCGCTGGAGAGCCTGACCGGCATGGACGTCGAGACGGCCCTGCTGAAATTCACCGAGGAATTTCCGCCCATGGCCGTCCAGCGCGGCGAACTCTCCGCCCGGGCCTACCTGGACCGGGAGACGGCCGGCACGCCCCATCGCCAGTCCACGCTGGAGGAGATGCTCCTGCTGTACCTGTCGAATCTCAACCCGGCTTACGCCCCCTACCGCGAACTGTTCGACGACACCCCCCTGCGCCGGGCGACCGCCTACGAGGCGATCCTGGCCGGCCTGTGGACCTTCTTCCAGTCCGGGCCGGGATTCGGGTCCGCGGGCGAGACGCTGCTCGACGTACTGGCCGCCCCGGGCCGGGTCGCCCCGCATTCGCTGACCGCCCAGCTCGAGTTCCTGCTCAACCGCTGGGGGGCACTGCTCGGCGAGAATTTCATCTTGAAACTTCTGCGCGGCCTTGATTACATCAAGGAGGAGATCATCCGGGGCGACTTCGCCGGCGGCTTTGCCGGGGACGCCCCGGTCCTGACCTTCGGCGCCGGCCAGAACGAGTACGAGCGCTTCAGCCCCGACAAGGATTGGATGCCGCGCTGCGTGCTGATCGCCAAGAATTCCTACGTCTGGCTCGAACAGCTCTCGCGCAAGTACGGGCGCTGGATCAGGACCCTCGACCAGATCCCGGACGAGGAGCTGGACATCCTGGCGAGGCGCGGCTTCACCGGTCTCTGGCTGATCGGCCTGTGGGAACGCAGCCGGGCCTCGCAGCGCATCAAACAACGCATGGGCGACAGAGAGGCGGTCGCTTCGGCCTATTCGCTCCACTCGTACGATATCGCCGCCGACCTGGGCGGCTGGGCCGCGCTGGACAACCTGCGCGCCCGCGCCTGGCAGAGGGGCATCCGCCTGTCGGCCGACATGGTCCCCAACCACATGGGCATCGACTCGACCTGGGTCATCGAGCACCCCGACTGGTTCCTGTCGCTGCCCTTCCCGCCCTACCCGGCCTACTCGTTCGACAGCGAGGACCTGTCGGACGACGCCCGCATGGCGGTGATGGTCGAGGATCACTACTACAGCAAATCCGACGCGGCGGTGGTCTTCAAGCGCGCCGACCGCTGGACCGGCGACGTGCGCTACATCTACCATGGCAACGACGGCACCTCGATGCCCTGGAACGACACCGCCCAGCTCGACTACTCCAAGGCCGAAGTGCGCGAGGCCGTCATCCAGACTATCCTGCACGTGGCGCGCAACTTCCCGATCATCCGCTTCGACGCGGCCATGACCCTGGCCCGCAAGCACGTCCAGCGCCTGTGGTTCCCCGAGCCGGGCGCGGGCGGGGCGATCCCCTCCCGCTCGGAGCACGGCATGACGCGTGAGAAGTTCGAGGCCGCCGTCCCGAACGAGTTCTGGCGCGAGGTCGTCGACCGGGTAGCGGCCGAGGTGCCCGACACGATCCTGCTGGCCGAAGCCTTCTGGTTGATGGAAGGCTACTTCGTCCGCACCCTGGGCATGCACCGGGTCTACAACTCGGCCTTCATGCACATGCTGCGCGACGAGGACAACGCCAAGTACCGCCAAGTGATGAAGAACGTGCTCGAGTTCGATCCGCAGGTGCTCAAGCGCTTCGTCAACTTCATGAGCAATCCCGACGAAAAGACCG
Source organism: Candidatus Aminicenantota bacterium (assembly GCA_022867325.1). Lineage (GTDB taxonomy): Bacteria > Acidobacteriota > Aminicenantia > Aminicenantales > JAFGBC01 > JAFGBC01. The sequence continues at coordinate 2,805 of JALHUR010000038.1, forward strand.
CCGTCGAGCAGTTCGGCGACGGCGACAAGTACTTCGGTGTCTGCATCCTGATGGCGACGCTGCCCGGCCTGCCGATGTTCGGGCACGGTCAGGTGGAGGGTTTCCGCGAGAAATACGGAATGGAGTTCCGCAAGCCCAAGTGGGAGGAGTGGCCGAACGAGGGCCTGATCAAGGGCCACGAGTGGAAAGTCTTCCCCCTGCTCCACCGCCGGCGGGTCTTCGCCGAGGTGGAGAACTTCCTGCTCTACGACTTCACCACTCCGGACCCCTCCGGTGCGGGGTCAGGCGGCCACGTCAACGAGGACATCTTCGCCCTCTCGAACCGCTCCGGGGATGAACGCGGGCTGGTCGTCTACCACAACAAATATGCCGGGACGCGCGGCCGGGTCAAGACCTCGGCGGCCTTCATGGACAAAGCCGCCGGGACCCTGGTCCGGAAGACGCTGGCCGAGGGGCTGGCCTTGCCGGCGGACGGCTTTGCCATCTTTAGGGATACCATCACCCATCTCGAGTACATCCGCCCCTGCCGCGAACTGGTCGAACAGGGCCTGTACGTGGAACTGGGCGGCTACCAGTGCCACGCCTTCCTGGATTGGTGGTTTGTGACCGGGGAGGAATGGGCCCGGGTCTGCGAAGCGCTGGGCGGCGCGGGGATCGAGTCGGTGCAGGCGAAGTTCGACGAGATGTTCACCCCGAAGATGGAAGAGAAACCCTCCCCGAAGAAGAAGCGGACGGCAAAAAGCGAAAAACAAAATGCCGCTGGAAGGAAGAAACCGGCGATAAAAGGCGGAAAACAACAAAGTACCGGCAAGCAGAAGCCGGCGGCCAAGAAAAAGGCGAAATAACGAATTGGGGAGGCCCATGCCCGGACCGACCAGCCCCGCAGGGGCGGGTTCGGCGGCGGCGGCGGGCGCGGCGGAAGCCGCGGCGGCCGGCTCAGCCGGAGAGGCTCATTCCCCATTGCGTCTTATGGGCGAAATCTGGTAAATAAAGATTACGATTTCCATGAACCAACTGAGAACCGGGCTTTTCCAGCGAATCCTGTCCTTTGTCCTTAGTATCGGCGCCGACCCCGAGGATTCCGACTATGTCCGTTTGATCAAGCGGATCTACTATGTTTCGGCGGTCTTCGGGTGCGTCGCCAGCCTCGGCTCGACCGTCTGGTATTTCCTGTCGGGGCAGAGTCTCATGGCCTGGCTGTTTTTCTTCTCCTTCGGCCTTTTTATTGGGACGACCGTCGACGGCTTTTTGTACCCCCGGCATTTCAGGGGGATAATATTCATCGTCCTGATCTATTTTGTCGCCGCCCCCGTCTTCGTCACCGTCCTGTTGGGCGGCATTTGGCGCACTGAAGGCGTCCTCATGATCGGCCTCATGGGGCCGCTTCTGGGTCTTGTCTTTTTTCTCAAGAGGCGGTGGGCCGTAGCGCTTTTCCTGATCTATTCGGGGTTCGTCCTGGGATTGGCCCTTATCGAGCCCCGTCTCGAGGATTCGGCAGCCGAGCACTTCAAAATGGACCCCTTCATGTTCTGGCTGAGCTTCCTCGTGGTCGCCGCCTTCATCTTCGGTGTGATGTATTTTTTCGTCGTCCAGCGGGACAAAGCCCACCGACTGTTGGCCGAGGAGAAGGCGAAGTCGGAGCGGCTCTTGCGCCGGATCGAGACGGACCTCGAGCAGGCGGCCCGCATCCAGAAGGACCTCCTGCCCAGGGAAGGCCCGCGGCTAGAGGGCTATGATATCAGCGGTCTGAATATCCCGTGCTACGAGGTCGGCGGCGATTATTATGATTTCGTCCCCGTCGATGCCGACCGGCTCGGCGTCGTCATCGCCGATGTCTCGGGCAAGGGGATCAGCGCTTCGCTCCTCATGGCCTCGCTCAGGGCCGCGCTCCTGGCCGAAATCCACCCGGGCTACGACCTCGGCCACATGGCCTCTCGGCTGAACGATTTTGTCTTCAAGAGTTCCGATTCCAGCAGTTTCATCACCTTCTTTTTCGGCGAGCTCGACCGCCGGACCGGGGAGATGCGTTATATCAACGCGGGACACAACCCGCCCTTCGTCCTGAGACGGGAGGGCGGAACTGTGGCTCTTAAAAGTTTGGGATTCGCTCTGGGGATGTTTCCGGGGGCGACTTATGAACCCGGGACGGTTAGTTGTGGACCCGGCGACCTGGCCGTCCTGTTCACGGACGGCATCCCCGAAGGGCGGAACGCTCAAGGCCGGGATTACAGCGAGGACAGGCTCCAAAACCTCGTCCGGCAATATCGCGGATTGTCGGCCGCGGAGATCTGCCGCAAGGTCATCGGGGACGTGCACGGATTCTCATCCGAAACCCAGCCTTGTGACGACATCACCCTCGTCGTCCTCAAGCGGGTCGACATCTCGTCGGCCTGATTGACCCGTTCGCCGACGCGAAGCCCCGCCTTTCAACACTCATAAGCCGGAAACGGCTTGTGAGTGCCGGCATTCATGCCGGGGAGTCGATGGGTTGACACCGGCGCATGGCAGGCGATATTATTCCACCGTTATCAGTAGGAGAGACTCATCGTGCGGAGCGGCCATTTGCTGTGCCCCGGAAATAGCAATTTCCTAGCCCAGCGGAAACGGAACGACAGGAGGTCCGAATGATTCCGAGAATGATCGTCGTCGGTATCGTCAGCGCTTGTCTCCTCGTCTCTCCCCTGCCGTCGCAGACCAAGAAAGTCCCTTTTGACGGCCAGGCGGCCTTCGAATTAGTCAAGGTCCTCGCCTCGGACACGATGCTGGGGCGGAAGAGCGGGGAACCGAGCGGGCAGCGGGCGGCCGAATATATCGCCGCCAAGCTCAAGGACTGGGGGCTCGAGCCCGCCGGCCCCAAAGGCGGCTATCTGCAGGACTTGACCTTTGAGTACTATGAAGTCGAGCGAGGGGCCGCCCTCGCCGTCATCGCCCACAACAAGACGCGTGAATTCGTCTATGGAGAAGACTGGCGCCAGTCCCGCTTTTCGGGCTCGGCCCTGCTCGGCGCCGGCGTCGTGTTTGTCGGGTACGGCCTCTCGGCCCCCCAAAAACAATACGACGACTATGCCGATGTCGACGTCAAGGGCAAGCTGGTCCTGTTCTCGACGGATTCGCCCCGCCGCTTCAAGGATACGATCAAGGAGGAGGCCGGGCTGCAGGCCCGCGTCAAGGCCGCTCAGGATCATGGGGCGCGGGGGGTCTTGTTGTTCCGGAGCGATCAGCAGACGACGACAGGCGGCTTTTTCCGCGGCGGCCTTAAAAAGGATATTTACCGGCCCGACTTCCCGATCCTTTCGCTCGAGAGCAAGGTCGTCGATTTTATCTTCAAGTGGCAGAAAGCGGACCCGCGCTACTTTTTCCAGCAGATCGAACTCACCGGCAAGCCCCAGTCCTACGACTTGGGGGTTCAGGGCTTGGTCAACCTCCAGGCGGACTTCGACGAGAAACGGCCGACCCAGAATGTCCTGGCCAAGATCGGCGGGAGCGACCCGAAGCTCAAGAACGAATATGTCATCGTCGGCGCCCATATGGACCATCTCGGCGTCGACATGACCGGCGATATCCTCAACGGCGCCGACGACAACGCGTCGGGAACGGCCGTCGTCATGGAAGCGGCCAGGGTCATGAAGCTGAACCGCTTCAAGCCCAAGCGGACGATCATTTTCGCCCTGTGGGGCGCGGAGGAGGACGGGCTGCTGGGCTCCAAGTATTACACGGAAAACCCCGTCTATCCCCTGGAGAAGACCGCGGCCAACATCAACCTGGACATGGAAGGCCACGGCACCGGCAAGGTCGCCGTCGGCGGCGCCTATTATGCGCCGGAGACCTGGGACATCCTGAAAGCGCGGCTGCCCAAAGACCTCATGGACAACGTTATCCCCGGCCGGGGCGGGCCCGGCGGGTCGGATCATTCCCATTTCCTTTATAACGGAGTGCCGGCGTTCATGGTCATCACCGACGGCCCCCATTTCAAGACCAACCGCGTCGGGGATGTCAACGACCTCATCAAACTGGACATCTTGAGGAACGCCGGCCTCATCACCGTGGCCGCGCTCGAAGTCCTGAGCACCGACCCCAAAGTCCCGATTCTCCCCAGGCGCAAGGAAACCTTCTATTGGCGCTATGAGACGATCCTCAACCACAGAATAGAGGCGCTGGATGATGCGATCCGGGAGCATCAGGACGTCCAGGATCCCGATGTGGATTTTCAGCTGGCCGCCCTGGCCGAAAAAGCGAGCTTGACCGGCGACGCCTTGAGGGTCGAGATGCTGAAAAACCTTCTGGCCGCCAAGGAGAAGCTGGCCCAGACCAAGGGGCTGACCTTCTTCGGAAGCCAGCCGCCGACCGAAGGCTTCATGATGAGAGGCCGCACGCCGGCGAAAACGACAGCCCTGGTCGGACTGCAGGGACTGGCCGCGATCCGCGACGACCTCCGCTGGGCGGGCGTGTTTTCCAAGCTGGGAGTCGGTTTTGTCGCGCTCGATAAGCCCGAAGCCTTGTTCGACGCCTCGGGAGTGCACGAGGAGGGACGGAAGACCCTGGAGGCCCTGGGGAAGGCCGGCCTCCTCCTGATCGTCAAAGGGCTGAATCCCCCCCAGGCTAAAGCCCTTCTCGAGAACACCAAAAAGCCGGTCCTCCTGGAGACGAACGCGCTGCCCGACAAGGATATCCTCGACCTCGTCAAGAAAACCGAATCCGCCGTCGGCCTGATTCTGGCCAAGGGCGGGGATGCAGCGGCCCTGGTAAAAATGATCGACGAAGCCAAGCAGGCTCTCGGCTCGGAATATGTTGCCCTTGTCAACGAGACCTGCCTCTGGGAAAAGCCCGGGAAAGACCAGATGCTCGACGTGATCGCCGAGCTGCTCAAGCTCAAGTATGAGACGGTGGACCTGGCGAACCTGTTCTCGGGATCGTTCCTGAGAGCCCTGAATCGGGCTGTTCAGCCATAATCGAACCGCGCAGCGGCCGGTACTGATCGCTTAGTCTAAGAGCGAATTCTTCAAGGGCGGATTTCCCGGAATGGGAAGTCCGCCCTTTTTTATTTTCTGAGGCTTTTCCGATATAATACAATTGGTGCGGGATGCTGGAAAAAACTCTCAAAGTCATCGAAGAAATCACCCGCCAGGGGATTATCAAGGCCTATGCGATCGGCGGAGGGATCGCCGCGACGTACTACATCGAGCCCATGCTGACCTATGACCTGGATATCTTTTTCATCCCGGCAAAGGAGGGGTTGGACGTTCTCGCTCCGATTTACGATTATGCCAAAGAGCGCGGGTTCAGCACTCAAGCCGAATCGATCCTCATTGAGGGATTCCCCGTTCAGTTCATCCCGGCCTACAATGATCTCGTTCGCGAAGCCGTGGAAAATGCCACGACCCTGAAATATCGCGATGTTGAAGCCAAGGTCGTCACAGCCGAATACCTGGCGGCCATCGCCCTACAGACGGGGAGGGCCAAGGACCGGGAACGCGTCATCAGGTTGCTGGATGAAGCAGTCATCGATCGGACCGTTCTCGGCAGGATCCTGGGATCTTTCGGGCTGGCCGACAAGTTTAAGAAGTTCGAGAAGCAATTCCATGAAGAATAAAGGGGTGGAGATCATCTTCCGGAAAAAACGCGAACGGCGTCGCCAATTGGCAAAATTGCCCTTCGAGAAAAAGATCGAGATCGTCGTCGAGCTCCAGAAGGCGGCCGCCGCAATCCGCAAGGATCCCCGCCGCATCGTCTGGCCCATCTGAGACATAGACCTCCGGTACGTGTCCCCCGATTCGATTAGCTGACTTTATTCGCAACCAAGGGCGGATGCCCTGAGATGGGACGTCCGCCCTTTTTTTAGGGGGGTAATGATCTTCTCCCCGCCCGGGCGGAGGAATCCGTGTGTTTTCCGGCTCATCGGGCGCCGTTGCCGGCTTCCAATTCGGGGCTCAATAACACGGTCATTCGACTTCGCTCACGACAGGCCTGCATACTCGCTGCGCCGGCTCCATACACCTCCATACGAGAATGCACGCGGGCTCGCTTCCGACCTGCCGGCTCGGCTTTGATCGGATGGGATTCAATGCGCGACAAGAGCGCTGGGTAAGATAGTAGAATCCAGCGCGACATCGAAAGTCAGAGTCCCCTGGCCGGAGGTTTTATGATTGCCGCTGCCCGGGGTTATCGTTATCCGTCGGCCGTTTTGAGCAGCGGCTATTGCGAACGTCTTGTTTGGAGGCAGGTCCAGGACGAGATGCCGCGTCAACGCCGTCGGAGTTACGAAATAAGTAATTTTGCCCGTGACATCTGCTCCGGTATGGTCGGCGCTGAACATGACTGCAAAGTTCATCGACGCATCCTTGATATGCGCTCCGCGCATATTGCCGGTCGAAGATTTGATGAGAACTGTCTCAGACATTGACGCTGTCGCCGAAGAAGTAGGGAATAGAACATTCAAGAAGACCTCATTTCGTTGGGGGAGGGACGGCTGGATCTGAATTCTATACGTCCCATAGGCAGCCCACTCCTGATCGGATGGATAATTTGTGCCGAAGACCCACGAGTCTTTTCCTTCTGCAAGTCCACCGATGCGGGTTATCTTCCTGCTCGCCGGCAGAAGATTCTTCACAAACAACCTTCCTTTTCCACTCGTGATAATGGCGCTATCTCCATCGAAATCGCTGATACCGGGTTTCACGGCTTTTTTCCGTCCGCTGACCGCAGGAAGAGTATTGGAGTGCATTATCCAGTATATCTGAAAGTCGGAGCTGCCTGCGTTCACCCTGTCATAGATCACGACATAGTCATGGCCCCCCGGGGCGGCGGGCCTGAGAAACACAAATTCCCTGTCAAACCTGTTGTTACGCCATTGCGAACGCGCTTTGGCGGCGTCTCCCAGGACGTAGGTGTATTTGGAGGTGTCCTCAAATCTCTTTATCTGTGCCCTATCGTAAAACCGCTTATAGCTCAGGACGGGCCAATCGCCGTGATTATACCCTGAGGTAGCCCAGGATCTGCTTTCAAGGATTTTGCCGCCGGAATCCACTATGTCGATACCCCGGTCGCCTCCGTCATTTGCTCCCCGCGTATCCCAGTCCATCGGGCTATGGTACCATTCGTTGTCCCTACCGGGGGCATAGACCAAAACGGTATTGTGAGCAATCGATCGTTTAAGGTAATTGCCGAAATGGAGCGTACCGCCCGCTCCCTCATAGGCGCCGGATTCTGTGGCCAGATCTTCATACTTGAAAATATTGAAATGGTTTGCCTCCAGATGCTGGTGATAGGAGAAATAATCCCCGCTGACAAAGCGGATCCATGTGGCATGCTCAGTCCAGTCCGAGCGCATGAGCACTTCACCCAGGGCGACGCCGCTAGTTCCCTTGCCGCTGAAGGTGGTCAGGCGAGAGGAGGAGTACGGGATGGAAGCCTGGCCAGGGTCATACCAGAGAAAATCCTCATAGCAGGTTTCCGAACTCAAGGTTTTGTTGCTGATCTTATTAAGCCAGTATTGCATGCGGCGGGATTCGGCTGCGTTCGGGAAGGATGAAATGTACATCAGGGCGCCTGCCCTGACAAGATCGCCCATGAAGGCATGTCTCGGGCTGTCTCCCGAGCCCATTCTTTTTCTATAATAGCCATAGTCCGGGTTGAAGTACTTCGACGGGAAAAAAGCAAAAATGTCATAAGTCATCCGGTTTTTTATCCAGGGGAAATCATCCCATAAATTGATATTCTCCGCCGTTTCCACGGCCTTTAAATAATTAAATAAGGTATGCCCCACATGGTACCCATATCCGTCTCCTTCGACATAGGCGCCGTTGGAAGCAACAAAAGACATCTGCCCCAGCAGGTCCTGTGAGAACCGGTGATATGCGTTGTTTATCATGCTCTTAGCCAGCGTGGGATTTTCATCGTAGATTGCATATCCCAGGACCGCGTTGCCGTACATGAATTCAGCTGTGTAATTGTGCCAGAAGTGGAGACTGTAAGTTTTTGAGTCATGCTGATGGCCGGCCGGATTGTTCTGATACACTTGGTTGGTCCACGTAATGAAGTCTGTTCTCTGTTTGGAGGTCAGTTTGTCATAACACCAGTCATAAGCAAAACCCATGTTCGGCATATAATATTTTACGGTATCTTCTGCGTACGGGACCCCGGCGCTAATAACGGCCATCATGGCATTGACGATCTTGGTCGCATACTGGTCCGCCTTTGCGGGCTCGGCTGTCTTCAGCGCCTGATACATCAGCGCTCCTTGCTGCAGATTGTATCCGTCCGCGGTATAATACGAGTCCATATAATCCCGGAATCTCAGCCAGGAAGGGTCACCGCCCGTCACTTTATTTCTAATGAACGAGAGTCTCTGTTCATCAAGAAATATGCGCGGATGCCCGGGTACTGGCGTAGCCTGCGTTCCGGCGTAACATAAGAATATCGTTATGAATTCCAGAATAAACATTACGAATAGCCGCCCGGCCCTTTTCTTCATTGACGTATCCTCCTTCTTCAGGTTCTTCGTCCGTTTTCCTCAATGCCTCAACCGGCTTTTTTAATGGGTAGCCCCAACACATAGTGGTTACATTACTAAGAAGCATAGGGTCGGTTTAGCAGGGGGCTTGGAGAAAGATAAGCGCTTCTTTTTCTGCTGCGCTGGCTGGATGAGTATTCGTGGCTTCGATTTTGTCTCATCTCCCGTTAGGGATGATAAAACGTATCGTGAAGGGATGTCAAGTTGAGCTCAGAATAGTGGAAGGGGGACTCAGAAGAAACTCCCGGTGGAGGGCGCGGACGGCCCGGGCCGTGTCCTTCCGGACCCGTTCCCATTCCGAACACGGACGTTAAGCCCTCTGGTGCCGATGGTACTGCCAGGGCAGCCTGGTGGGAGAGTAGGTCATTGCCGGGTTTTTATTCTTATGTCCCTGTTTTTCCCACGACACGGATAAAGGATGAAGGGGCGCGGGCCCTGATCGGTCGCCTACTCCTCTCCTTTATTACGATCGGCATCTTTTCTTTAGGGACGGCCGGGCGCCTCCCGGGCCGACCCCTTGGGGCTGTACTCATGAGACCGTGTCAACGGCTCCATGAGTGCGGACTCATCGTCAAAGGAGACGAGTATGAACATCAAGGACCTCAAGGGCCGGAACCTCAAGATCAATGAGGCCCAGCCCCGGACCGACCGGCCCAGAACCGGCGGGTTCGGCGGCGGCGGCGGGCGCGGCGGAAGCCGCGGCGGCCGGTACTGATCGCTTAGTCAACCCCTCGACTCCCCGGCATGAATGCCGGGGCTTGTTCGGGGTTAACCCTGAGCCTCGCTTTTCGTCCCCGCCTTGAAAGGCGGGGCTTAGCGTCGGCGAACGGGTCAAGAAGCGAATTCTTCAAGGGCGGATTTCCCGGGATGGGACGTCCGCCCATTTTCTTTTTTAGGCGATTTTTCCGGACTTATCATCACCCCCACCTCCATTTTCTGGTGACCGAGGGCGGGACCGACGAGGCGGGCGTCTTCCATAAGATCCCGCGGATCGACGACTCGCGTCTCGCCGAGATCTTTGCCCGCGAGGTTCTGGCGATGCTTGTCCGCAAGGAGCTGCTGAGCCCGGAATGGGCCGAGCGCATTCTCTCCTGGCCTCACTCCGGCTTCAACGTCCACAGCCTGGTCCGGGCCAAGACGAAGATCGAGGCCGAGCGGGTGGGGAAGTACATGCTCCGGCCGATACTCGCCTTGGAGCGGCTGACATTTCTGGAACCCGAGGGCAAGGTCGGTTATCGCTGGGGCCGTGACGGCGCGGGGCAGGAGACGGAGGTGATGGATTATCTGGAGTTTATCGCCCGGGTGACTTCTCATATTCCCGACAAGGGTCGAGTGATGGTCCGATACTACGGCCTCTATGCGAACGCCCATCGGGGGAAGGTCAAGAAGGAGAGCCAAAGTCCGACGGCGCTCCGGATCGTCGAGGAGGAGCTCCGGCGCCTTCCTTCCAAAGGTTGGGCGGCCCTAATTCGGAAGCCTCATATAGGACTGCGAAGCGCTGCCATGATCCGGAAGGTCTATGAGGTGGACCCGATGATCTGCTCGAAATGCGGCAGCCTTGCAGTACTCAAGGAGTCGCGTCAGCGGCTCCATGAGTGGGGCCGGATGAAGGTCGTCGCCTTCCTCACGGAGGTTGCCGTCGTGGATCGGATTATTGATCATCTGGAGTTGGCGTTTGTGGCGGATAGGCCTCCGCCTTCGCGTGTTCTTGAGCAGGTCGCCCTGCCGGCGGCCGAAGAGAGCGGGGAATATTTCTAGGATTTGATGATCAGGAGGGCGCGGGAGTCTATCATCTTTCAGCCGGTGCGAGAGGGTTTTTCGTCCGAATATGCTTTTCGGGCTCGATTTTCGCATTTTTCGGTGTCATTGACATCGCCGAGCGGCCGGAAGTATATTACCAATGTGGTCACGTTGGGAACTTCATCGGTCGGAGCAGGAATTCGTGGCGTCACGAAAAAAGGAAATACTTATCCTTTCGTGAAGGGCTATATCACCAAGTCCGCTGCGGCGGCGTCCGACGAAGTCTTCGCGTTCAAGGCCACCGCCGAAGTCCGAACGTTCAGCCAGATCATCGGCCACATCGCTGACAGCAACTACATGATTTGCTCGGCGGCCGCCGAAGAGAAGTCGCCTTCGGGCGGCGACATCGAGAAGACCAAAACGACCAAGGCCGATCTCAGCAAGGCGCTGGCCGAATCCTTCGCCTACTGCGACAAGGTGTTCGCCGGCATGACTGACGCCACGGGCGCCAAGACGGTCAAGTTTATGATGAGCGGCGACATGGCGAAACTCAGCATCCTGTCGTTCAACACCGCCCATGATTGGGAACACTACGGCAACCTGGTCACCTACATGCGCCTGAACAAGATGGTCCCGCCATCGAGCCAGGGCGGCATGGACCGCTAAACCGACGCCGGCCGGATCGGGGCATGCCCCCGGTCCGGCTGGCCCCGCTTCGCAATCCTCTGCGGCGACGTCCGCTGCCCTCACGGCTGCGTGCGCATCTCGACAACCGTGCATCTGGTGAAACGCCACGGATGGCGGGGCGTCTGTCGCGGCTCAGCGCTTCTTCGGAAACACGCCAGTCAAGTCGGCGAAACCTGTGGCCCCGACATCTGTCAGCCTGAAGCGATGGTCCGTGCCGATCACACGGGGGTCTGAATCCCAGTAGTAGACCGTTCCCGCCAGGCTCGGCAAGCGGATAAACGCTTCCGCCTCCTTCACGGTGAACTGCCCGCCAGTCACCGCATAGGTACCGGAAGGACGCCACCGGGCTCGCTCTTCTGCCTCTGAACTCGTAAACTCCACGGTTGCACCAGCCAGTACCTCGCCGAGTTCCCCACCTCCGAGCCACGAATTTGGGGAGCCGTCGGCCGCTTTCAGGGAATACGAGCTTTGGAAGCTGATGCGCTGATAGCTGATGAGCGCGTTGCGATTCTGGACCTTGAGGGTGACCTGCAGCAAATTCGGGGTGAGAATGCGATCTCCTGACACCTTGGTCTGGGTGAGCTGGATCACGATGTCTGAAGAGAGATCGCGCAGCAGGCCAAGGGTCGCCAGGCCGCGGATCCAGGGATCCGCGCCGCTGGTGGCGAACTTCTCCATCACCGCCTGATCGTCGATTCTCTCGAGGGCCGCCATCCGCGCGCCAAAGGTCGCGCCGGCCCGGACGATCTCCTCCAACACGCTGGTGTCCGACTGCTTGAGTCGACTCAAGGCCCTCTCCGCGACAGTGGCGTGGGTGTCTGTCTTTGCGAGAAAGGCGAGACCGGGTTGGTCCTCCAACCTGTTGACGGCAACGAGTCGGACGCCCCACTCCCGATCTGTTCGCGCGACCTCGGCAAGAACACTCTGACTGGTCACTCTCTGTGTCGCGGCGTTCCGAACTTCCGGTGCGACATCGGTCCGAGCCACGTCCGCCAGCACGCTCTGATCGGTCAATCTGGACGCCGCGCGGCTCCGAACCACGGCTGCGGGGTCCTTCCGGGCAATATCCGCCAGGACGCTCTGATTCTCGATTCTGAGAGTCGCAACCACCCTGACGGTGTCGATAGCGGCGCCCGTGGCCACTTCCACTCTCGACGCTTCACTCTTGATGAGTTCGACGGCGGCGAGGGCTGTCTCTCTGTCCGGGTCGGTTCTGGCAACCTTCGCCAGGACGGACTCGTCTCTCAATCGATAGACGGCGGCTTTCCTGACGGTCTTGTCCTGGTCCGACGTGACGACGGCGGCGACTTCGGCCTGGTCCGTCAGCTTCGCGGTGGCCTCTCTTCTCACCGAGGAGTCGCTGTCGGTTCGGGCCATCCCGGCCAGCACGGCCTGGTCCGTGAGGGCCTCAACCACAGCCAGCCGGACGGCGCGGTCCGCGTGGGTGGCGAAGCGGGCGAGAAGCGTCTGATCCGACAGCTTCTTCATTGCCTTGAGCCGAAGCTCGGGAACCGAGTCCCCCTGGGCAATCTGCGCCAACGCGGTCTGGTCGGTCAACCTCTGCACTGCCGCTGTTCTCACCCATTGGTTGGGGTCGGCCAGGGCGAGGGAGGCCAGCACGGCTTGGTCGATCAGCTTGTCGTTTCCGATTGCCGCGGTCCTGACCTCGATGGCTGGATCCGTCGTGACGATCCGAACCAACAACGTCGAGTCGGTCAGCTTCCGGGCCGCATTCTTCCGGACCCGGACCTCGGGGTCCTTGACGGCGAGCTTGGCCAGCAGCGTCTGATTCCGCAAGCGGGCCGTCGCGGCCGCCCGTATTCCTGGATCCCGATCCTCCTGCGCGATGTCTTCGAGCAGCCCGGGGTCCTTGTATCCGTCAATGTTCCCCAACGCAATGTGGCGCTTCGCCTCGCCCGCCCCTTCGAGCTTCTTCCATTCCTTGCGATCGACGACGGCAGACTGGCTGCCGGCAAGCGTCGGACTGAGCATCACCATGAGGCAGAGAACGATTGTTTTCTTCATTGACTCAACTCCCGTTAGGGATGATAAAACGTATCGTGAAGGGATGTCAAGTTGAGCTCAGAATAGTGGAAGGGGGACTCAGAAGAAACTCCCGGTGGAGGGCGCGGACGGCCCTGGCCGTGTCCTTCCGGACCCGTTCCCATTCCGAACACGGACGTTAAGCCCTCTGGTGCCGATGGTACTGCCAGGGCAGCCTGGTGGGAGAGTAGGTCATTGCC
>JALHUR010000387.1 GCA_022867325.1 Candidatus Aminicenantota bacterium
GATTAACCTCGAAGAAAATTCCGGGGACACATCACTTAATTCGCGAATTAAGTGATGTGTCCCCGGAATTGCAGGCTTCGCTTCAGAACATGGTCTCGGGCGTCGTCCCGCTCACGGCCGAGGACTACGAGAAGCGTCTCGAAAAGGCCCGGCGTCTCATGGCCGAGAACGCCGTCGACGCCCTGTTCATCGGCGGCGGCACGAACCTCGTCTACTTCACTAAAGTCTCCTGGTGGCTGAGCGAACGGCCGTTCGGGATGGTCCTCAGCCGCAAGAGGCCGCCCGTCTGGATCTCCCCGGCCTTCGAGCTGCGTCGGGCCCAGGAAGTCACCCCGGCCGGCCACGAGGTTCGGGTCTGGGAAGAGCACGAGAATCCCTACAAGATCGTGGCGGGGATCCTGTCAGACCTGGGCGCGGCGTCGGGCCGGCTGGCCCTGGCCCCCGATCTGCGCGCCTTCGAGGTCTTCGGCCTCCGGACGAACTGCGCGCCGGCCGAGGTTATTAACGGCGCCGTCGTCACTGAGGGCTGCCGGGGCGTCAAATCCGACAAAGAGATCGCTTTCATGGACCTCGCCAACCGGATCACGAAGATGGCCTATCGGGAAGGGTTCAAGAGCTTCCGCGAGGGGATGAGCCCGCGCGACCTCTCCGGCGCCATCGCGGCCGCCCACCAGGCGATGGGCGTGAGCGGAGGCGGAGGGCCCCAGTTCGGACCCAATTCGGCCTTCCCTCACGGCTCCCAAGTCGTCCGGACGCTCCAGCCCGGCGATACCGTCCTCGTCGACGGCGGCTGCTCGATCGAGGGATACCGCTCGGACATCACACGGACGGTCGTCTTCGGGACGCCGTCGGACAAGCACCGCCGCGTCTGGGATATCGTCAGGCGGGCCCAGGCGGCCGCCCTCCAGGCCGTCCGGCCGGGCGCGACCTGCGAGTCCATCGACAGGGCCGCCCGCAAGGTCGTCGAGGACGCGGGATTCGGCCCCGACACCAAGTTCTTCACGCACCGGCTCGGCCACGGGATCGGGATGGAGGGGCACGAATACCCCTACCTTGTCCGCGGCAACATGCTCAAGCTCGAACCGGGCATGACCTTTTCCAACGAGCCCGGGATCTATATCTACGGCGAATTCGGGATCCGGATCGAGGACTGCATGGTCGTCACCGAGAGCGGAGGCCGCATTCTGGGCGGCATGCCGGTCGTCAGCCTCGAACAGCCCTTCGGCGACTGAGCGGCCGGTTTTTAGATGTTGACCCGTCTCCCGGCGCGCCTGTTGAGACCTCTTCTGGCGGCTTTCTGGGTCGCTTTTTTCCCCGCCGCTCCGTTCGCCTCCGAGACGCCTCCGGCCAAAGCGGTCGAGGCCGTCCGGACCGCGGGACCGATCCGAATCGACGGCGTCCTGTCCGAGCCGGCCTGGAACCGTCCCGGCGAAGACGCCTTCACCCAGACCGATCCGAACGACGGAGCCCCGCCCAGCGAGCGGACGACGGTCTGGATCGCCTTCGACGACGACAATCTTTACGTCGCGGCCCGTCTCGACGACTCCGAGCCGTCGGGGATCATCGGCCTTCTCGGCCGCCGCGATGACGAGGTCGATTCGGACTGGTTCACCTTCGGGATCGATCCCTACCTCGACCGGAGGAGCGGCTTTTTCTTCGGCGTCAATCCGGCCGGCTCGATCGTGGACGGGACCCTCTATAACGACGTGAGCTCGGACGCGACCTGGGACGGAATTTGGGAGGGCGCAGCCGGGCGGGACGATCGCGGCTGGACCGTCGAGCTCCGCATCCCCTTCGACCAGCTTCGCTTTAAAAGGAAGAACGACTACGTCTGGGGCGTCAATTTCGAGAGGATCATCAAGCGGAAAAACGAGGTCGTCTTCTTCGCCTGGAAACCCAAGGAGGAGAGCGGCCTGGTCTCCCGGTTCGCGACCCTGAGCGGGGTGCGCGGAATCAATGCGCGACGCCCGGTCGAGGTCTGGCCCGACGGCATGGCCGGGGCCGGCTTCCGTCCCGCGCAGGCGGGGAATCCCTTCCGGACCGGCCGGGACCTTTCGGGAAACGCCGGTCTCGACCTCAAGGCCGGCCTTCGCAGCAACTTGACCCTGGATGCCTCGATCAATCCCGACTTCGGCCAGGTCGAGGTCGATCCGGCCGTCATCAATATCTCCGATCAGGAGACCTACTATAAAGAAAAAAGGCCTTTTTTCATCGAGGGCGCGGATATTTTCCGCTTTGGGACGGGCGGCGCCACGAGCGACGTCAGC
>JALHUR010000388.1 GCA_022867325.1 Candidatus Aminicenantota bacterium
ACGTCATCCTCCTTTTTACGACCGCGACCATCTTCATGGCCATCATCAGCGAATCGGGGGGCGTCGACTACGCCGTGCGCGGCGTCATGAAAACCCTGTCCAAGACGCGGGCCCTGGCCCTGATCGTCCTGATGATCATCATCCTCATCCCTGGCGCCCTGACCGGGGCCGGAAGCGTTTCGCTCCTTGTCGTGGGAGCGCCGGTCGCTCTGGCCCTGCGCAACCTGGCGATCCCGCCCAAGCGGGTCGCCGCCATCCTGTTCATCACGGCCGGCCTGGCCGCGGCCGCGCCCCCGGTCAACATCTGGGCCATGATCCTCTGCGCCGGAACGGCCATCCCCTACGTCGGGTTCGAGCTCCCACTCGGCATCCCGGTCCTCCTGCTCGGGACGTTCACCGTCTTGGCCCTCGGCCTGAAGAAAGATAAGTCCATCACGGACGGCCCTGCCGCGGCCCAAACACTGCCCGAGGCGCCGGCCGGAATGTCCTGGTGGCGGGTCCTGGTTCCCTTCCTCGTTTTCTTCGGGCTCGTGGCGGCCTACCGGATTTGGCCGTTCGCGACGCCCATCCTCGGCCTGGCCCTCGAGTTCGCGATCGCCGCCCTGGCCGCGCTCCTGGTCAGCCCCAAGCGGATCGCGATCCTGCGCGTGTCCCGCGACACGGTCAAGCGGCTCCTGCCCCTCCTGGCGACGACGGTCGTCGTCGGCATGCTCCAGCAGGTCATGACCGCGACCGGGGTCCGCGGCCTCCTCTCCTTCGCCGTGATCTCGATCCCGCTCGTCCTCCTCTTTATCCTCCTCGCCGTCATCATCCCCGTCTCCGAGGCCGTCCTGACCTACGGCGGGGCGGCCATCGTCGGCATTCCCCTCGTCTGGTTCCTGGATTCGATCGGACTCCACGCCACGATCGTCATCGCGGCCTTGAGCTTCCTCTGGGCGCTCGGAGACGGCCTGCCTCCGACGGCCCTGATCGGCCGCCTGAGCGTCATGGTCTCCGACTACAAGGGCTCCTACGGATCGTTCCTGAGGGCGACCTGGCTTCCCTGGCTGGTCATCACGATCACGGCCATCCTGATGATCGTCTTCAGCGCCAAGCTAGCCTTCCTGGTGCGCTGGAGCATGTGAAAGAGGTGATGCCATGAACCTGGTCATGATCGCCTATTACGCGCTGAGCGCCTTCCTGGTCGTCATCCTCGGCTGGAATTTCATCAAGGAAAAGAAGAAAGCCGACGACGCGCTCCTCTACCTCCTGGTCATCCTGCCGCTCCTGCTCCGTCTGCTGCGGATCAAGTGAGAAAGGAGAGACGCCCATGCGCCGCGAACTAACGAATAAGCTAAGCCTGGGACTTGCCGTCGCCCTGATCGCCCTCCTGGGCGGGATCGATCTCTACCGCCACCGCCATTTCCAGGTACCGATCGTGCTCGGCCCCGGAGTGACGAAGGTCGAACCGCTCAGCGCCTACTCGCCCCGCCTCAAAGGCACTTTAGCCGATACCAAGGTCTTCACACTCGAGGGACGCGAGCCGGGCGGCAAGGTGATCCTGATGGCCTCCAGCCACGCCAACGAGCCGGCCGGGACGCTGGCCGCGCTCATGTTCATCGAAAACGCCGTCGTCGAAAAGGGGACGGTCATCGTCATCCCCTTCTTCAACCACAGCGGGAGCCGGGCGACCCGGCCCGGGGACGGCTATCCCCTCTACTTCGACATCCCGACCGACTGGGGCCGGAAGCGGTTCAGGATGGGGAACCGCGACGCCGCTCCGCTCGAAGCTTGGCCCGACCCCGATGTCTACATCCACTTTCCCGATCGCCAGCTCCTGTCCTACATCGACGTCCGCAACTCGAACCGGACCTGGCCGGGCCGCTCGAACGGCCCCCTGATGGAACGGGTGACCTGGGGCGCGATGGAAATCATGCGGGGCCAAAAAGTCGATATCGCTATCGATCTCCACGGCGCCGAGACGATGTTCCCGGTCACCAACTGCATCGTCGCGCCCGAAAAATCGATGAGGATCGCGACGCTGGCCTCGCTCACCGTCAAGGCCATGGAAGGGTTCGAGAACCACGTCGAGAGCTCTCCGTCGGGTTTCCGCGGGCTCTCCCATCGCGAAATCGGCGACTATTCCGACACCCTCCCCTTCCTGCTCGAAGCGCCCATCCCCTTCCTCGACCAGCCGACCGGCCCCAAAACGGTCAAGCTCCTTCTCGACGGCAAGGACCCCTTCCTGCTCAGCCTGAGCCGGAAGAAAAAGCTGTTCGTTCCCTACGACGAGGCGGGCTGGCCCTTGGACAAGCGGGTCGGCCAGCACCTGTCCGTGACGCTCGAGATTCTCCGCCAGTATTCCAAGAAAACTCCCGACCGGGCGATTAAAATCGGCGGCGTACCGCGCTACGCCGAGGTCGTCAAAAACGGCGTCGGACATTACTTCCACGACCCGTCCGCGGCCAAGCCCGATTCGGTCGTCTATCATTAATCGCCATGACTCGCTACCAAGGAGGTTCCATGAGATCCAAACGAAGAGCGCTCATCCTGTCCATCGCCCTGTGCGGCCTCGTTCTGGCCGGCTTCGCTCTGCTGAAGCCGACCCGGGCCGCCGACCGGCCGGCCGCATCGGCGCCCGCGGCCGAGCCCGAAGGCTGCACGGTCATCATGGTCGGCAAGGACGCCTCGACCGACGGTTCGATCATGACGACCCATACGGCCGACTGCGGCATGTGCGACTGGACCTGGCGCCACATCCCGGCCGCCGACCACAAGCCGGGCTCGACGCGCAAGATCCGCAACATCTCCCAGTTCAAGACCTTTTCCCCGGCCGAAGGGCTCAAGTGGGACCTGGTCAACAAGGAACCGGCAGGGCTCGAGATCCCCGAGGTTCCCCACACCTACGGCTTCCACCACGGCATGTTCGGCTACATGAACGACAAGCAGCTCGCCATCGGCGAGTCCACCATCGGCAACGTCCGCAAGATCGAGAATCCGACCCCCGTCCCCAAGTTCAACATCTCCGAGCTGACCCTGCTGGCCATGGAGCGCTGCGCGACGGCCCGCGAGGCCATCCAGCTCATGGGCTCGCTCGCCGAGAAGTACGGCTACGGATACCTCGACAGCGGCGAGATGCTGGCCGTCGCCGACCCCAAGGAAGTTTGGGTGTTCGAGATCATGCCGGTCGGCCCGCTCTGGACGCCCCAGAGCGGGAAACCGGGGGCCGTCTGGTGCGCCCAGCGCGTCCCGGACGATCACGTCGCAGTCTGCCCCAACGAAAGCCGGATCGGAGAGATCGACCTGGCCAACAAGGATTATTTCATGGCCTCGCCCAACGTCATCTCCTGCGCGGTCGAGGCCAAGCTCTATGACCCGGCCGGCGGCAAGCCCTTCTCCTGGAAGCGGGCCTACTCGCCCTCCGAGGGGAGCGCCGTGTCGAGCGAGGGCCGCCGGGCCCGGATGTGGAGGTTCTTCAATATCGTCGCGCCTTCGCTCGCCTTCAAGCCCGAAATGGAAAACATGGATTATCCCTTCTCGGTCAAGCCCGAAAAGAAGCTCTCGGTCGGGGACGTTATGGCCATGACCCGGGACAAATGCCAGGCGACGGCCCTCGACCCGGCCCGGGGGATCCGGGGCGGACCGTTCAAGAATCCCAACTACTGGGGAACGACCCGGACGATCGGGACGCGCAACGCCGAGTACACGACGATCACCCAGTGCCGGGGCTCGCTCCCCGACCCGATCGGCGGAATCGTTTGGATCAACTTCGGCGCCCAGGACACGGCCTGCTTCGTGCCGTTTTACGCGGGCGCGGCTGAGATTCCCAAGTCCTTCTCGGTCGGCGACCACTGGACCTTCAACCGGGCCTCGGCCCGCTGGGCCTTCGACTACGTCGATTACCACGCCCAGGTCGTCTACGACCCCGCCATGAACGAGGTCAAGGCCGCCCTGGATCAGTGGGAGGGCGGCGCCCTGGCCCGGACGGCCGAGATCGACGCCCAGGCCCTCGATCTCTATAAGAAGTCGCCCGCCAAGGCCCTTCGCTTCCTGACCGGATACTGCCTCAACAACGCCCAGAGCGTCGTCGACGCCTGGTGGAAGCTGGGCGACACGATCTTCCTCAAGTACAAGCACCTCTCCATCTACGACACCTCCAAGCGGACCTACGGGCGCTACGGGCTGAAATACCCCGATTGGTGGAAGAAGGCGGTCAAGGCATACGACGTTTTCATGGACCCGGCCCCGGCCGCGACCGGCCATTGATAGGAGGATAACCATGAATAAACATAAGATCCTCGGCTCGCTCATCCTCCCCTTCCTCGGCCTGCTGGCGCTCTTCGGCGGCTTGACCGCCCGGAGCGGGAGTCCCTCGGCCGATCCTTCCCTCCTGCCCGAAGGCAACTGCACGGTCATCATCGTCGGCAAGGACGCCTCGACCGACGGCTCGATCATGACCACCCACACCTGCGACTGCGGGCTGTGCGACTGGACCTGGCGCCACGTCCCGGCCGCCGACCACAAGCCGGGCTCGACGCGCAAAATCTACCACGTCCACCAATACAAGACCTGGCCGCCCAGCGAAGGGCTCAAGTGGGACCTCTATAAGAAGGACTTCACCGGACTCGAGATTCCCGAAGTCCCCCGGACCTACGCCTACCACCACGGGATGTTCGGCTATATGAACGAGAAGCAGCTCGCCATCGGCGAGTCCTCGATCGGCTGCCAGAAGAAGATGGTCAACAGCACGCCGACGCCCAAGCTCGACATCACCATGCTGACCCTGCTGGCCATGGAGCGCTGCGCGACGGCCCGCGAAGCCATCCAAGTCATGGGGTCGTTGGCCGAGACATACGGCTACGGCTTCAACGACGACGGCGAGATGCTGGCCGTGGCCGACGCCAAGGAAGTCTGGGCGTTCGAGATTATGCCGGTCGGCCCGCTCTGGACGCCCCAGGGCGGAAAGCCCGGGGCCGTCTGGTGCGCCCAGCGCGTTCCCGACGACCACGTCTCGGTCTGCCCCAACGAGAGCCGGATCGGAGAGATCGACCTGGCTAACAAGGATTATTTCATGGCTTCGCCCAACGCCATCTCCTTCGCCGTCGAGAACAAGTTCTACGACCCGGCGAGCGGCAAGCCTTTCAACTGGAAGCGCGCCTATGCGCCATCCGAGGGCTCGGCCCTTTCCACGAACGGATGGCTGTCCCGGCTGTGGCGCTTCTACAACTTGACGGCGCCCTCGCTCGGCCTCAAGCCGGAGACGCCCAACATGGACCTCCCCTTCTCGGTCAAGCCCGATAAGAAGGTCTCGGTCCAGGACGTCATGGCCATGACGCGCGACAAGTGCCAGGGGACGGTCTTCGACCCGGTCAAGGGAATCGGCGGCGGCCCCTTCAAGAACCCGAACTACTTCCGGTCGACCCGGACGATCTGCGACAACCGGGCCGAGTACACGACGATCACCCAGAGCCGCGGCTCGCTCCCCGACCCGGTCGGCGGGCTGGTCTGGATCTCGTTCGGTCCCCAGGACACGTCCTGCTACATGCCGTTCTACGCGGGCGCGACCGATATCCCCAAGTCCTTTTCGGTCGGCGACCACTGGGTCCTGAGCCGCGATTCGGCCCGTTGGGCCTTCGAGTACGTCGATTTCCACGTCCAGCCCGTCTACGCGGCGGCCGTCGAGGACGTCAAGGCCGCCCAGGCCAAGTGGGAGGGGGAGGCGATCGCCCAAATCGCAGAGGTCGATAAGCAGGCCGCCGCCCTTATGGCCAAGTCCCCGAAAAAGGCGGCCGCGCATCTGACCGGATTCGGACTCAACAACGCCCAGAACGTGGTCGGCGCCTGGTGGAAGCTGGGCGACGACCTTCTCGTCAAGTACAACCATTTCTCCTCCTACGACGTCCAGAAGCGGGCGCGGGAGCGGGGAAAGCCGGAGTGGCCGGAATGGTGGAGGAAGGCCGTCAAGGCCTTCGAGATCCTGATGGCCCCGGACGAAAAGAAATAATATCCAGGAGGCGAATCATGCGCGCATCGAAATGTGCTATCGCGATCGGAATTCTTCTCTTCGCGGCGGCCCTGGCGGGCCAGACCGTCCCCAAGGGGCAGCTGCCCATCCTGACCACCTCGGCCGGACAGAGCCCGGACGTCGAAACCCTCAACATCGTCATGGAAGAGGCCGGGATCGCCTACGACTACTGCGACGTCCCGACCGTTGAAATGCTGGCGGCCGGCGTCGGGCTGGGCGGACAGCAGTCCCGGGAGGGCTTCCATGTCGAGATCCACTCGGACCTGGCGAAATATCCCAAGGGGACGCCTTACAAAGCGGTCATCGTCGCCATCGGCGCCTCGCTCAAAGGGATGGGCGCTTCGGGCCTGACCGTGGACAGCGAGGCGGCCCGGGTCCGCAAGCTCCTTGAGTACTGTCGGGAGAAGAAAATTCTGGTCATCGCCGTCCACGTCGGGGGCGAGTCCAAGCGGGGCCCGGCCGGGAGCGACAACGAGCGGATGATCGACGCCGCCGCGCCGCTGGCCGATTTTTTGATCGTGACGGCCGACAGCAACAAGGACGGCCGCTTCAGCAAGATCGCCCAGGAAAAAAAGATCCCCCTGATCCAGATCGAATACGCCCTGGGCCTGGTCGAAACCCTCAAGCAGGTGTTTCAATAAAGAAATCCCGAGTGCGGAGAAAGGCCGGAGTGCGTTCATGACAAAGACCGAGTCCGTCCTTTTTAAACCCGAATTCCCCCGTTCCAATGCCTACGACCCCGGCTGGGTCATGGAGAACCAGATGGGGCCCAACGCCCTTTGGCTCATGGAGTGGCTCTGCAGGGACATGGATCTGAAGCCGGGGATGCGGGTCCTAGACCTGGGCTGCGGCAGGGCCATGACCAGCATTTTTCTGGCCAGGGAATTCCGTGTCCAAGTCTGGGCCGCGGACCTCTGGGTCAGCCAGGACGAGAACTGGGAACGGATCCGGAAGGCCGGGCTGGACGGCCTGGTTTACCCCCTCAAGCTCGAAGCCCACGGCCTGCCTTTCCCATCGGAATTTTTCGACGCGGCCGCAAGCGTGGATTCCTACCAGTATTTCGGCACCGACACGCTCTATCTCCCCTACCTCTCCCGATTCGTCAAACCCCGGGGCCGGATCGGTGTCGTCGTACCCGGCCTGATGCGGGCCTTCGAGAAAGGCATTCCCGACCATTTGACGCGCCCTCAATCCAACGGCGCTCCATTCTGGGAAGAGGGCTGCGCCAGCTTCATGACGCTGGAGCGCTGGCGCGAGCTGTGGGAGAAAACAAATAGGGTGGGAGTGTCGGTGGCCGACACCCTGGCCGAGGGATGGCGCTATTGGCGGGATTTTGAGGCGGCCCTGGAACGGGCCGGCAAGAACCACTTTCCCTCGGTCGCCGAAGCCCTGGACTCGGATCAGGGCCGCTATATCGGCTTCATTCGCCTGATCGGCCTTCGGAAGCCCGGGCCCCCGGGAGCGAATATCTATGACCCGGGCCTGATCGCGGCCATGGAGAAAGCCGGCGCTTTCAAGCCCAAAGGATCCTGATCCCTCTCTGTTCGAGGCGCCAAGTCGCGGACCGTCTGAGCTTTTGCCGAGAATCTCTCTGTCGGAGCCGCGTCCTTTTGGATGTAGAAAAACCTTGAATTAGTGAAGGAGGTAGTATATATGTATAGTATATACTTAGAGAGAAAACCCATGAAGACGGCCAAGCTTTTCCGCAACGGACAAAGCCAGGCGGTGCGCCTGCCCAAGGAGTTCCGTTTCGAGGGCGACTTCGTTTATGTCAAGAAATCCGGGAATGCGATCATCCTTCTTCCCGCCAAGGGAAGCTGGGATTCACTCGTCGAGAGCCTGGATAAGTTCTCGGACGATTTCATGGCCAAACGGGAGCAACCCGCTTCCCAAGATCGCGAGGCTTTGTGATGCGGTTCATGCTCGATACGAACTCCTGCATCGCTCTCATCAAGCGAAAACCGGCCAACATCCTGCGCAGAATCAAGTCTCTGTCCCCCGGAGAGGCGGGCCTTTCGGCGATCACCCTGGCCGAGCTTCGCTACGGCGTCTCAAAGAGCGCGCAGAGAGAACGCAACGGACAAGCCTTGGCCGAATTCCTGCTTCCCCTGGAGATCGCTGATTTCGACGAAACGGCCGCGGACGCCTACGGCGAGATCAGGGCCTCGCTCGAAAAAGCGGGAACGCCGATCGGCCCGCTCGATACCCAGATCGGCGCCCATGCTCTCAGCTTGAACGCCGTCTTGGTGACCCATAACACCCGCGAATTCCGCAGGATTCCCGGGCTGGCCGTCCAAGACTGGCTCTGCTGAAGCTGTTACCCGTTCGCGGTGTCAAGAACATCCCGACGGCGGCGCCTCATCGCAAAAAAAAGGTTTCCCATGCCCATTAAAGTTGCGGTAGAATCATCTCAATCCGTGAATTGAAAAGGAGAGGACATGGGCGTATTAAAAACGATTGACTGGGCGATCATCATTGCCTATTTCGGGATCATCCTCGGCTTGGCCTGGCGGGTTATGCGCCAGAAACAGAGAACCTCGACGGACTACTTCCTGGCCGGACGCCACTTGGGCTGGCTCATCATCGGCGCTTCCATCTTCGCTTCGAACATCGGCGCTGAACACCTCGTCGGCCTGGCCGGGTCGGGAGCGACCGACGGCGTCGCCATGGCCCACTACGAGCTCCACGCTTGGTGCCTGCTCGTCCTGGCCTGGGTCATGGTCCCCTTCTACATGCGCTCGAAGGTCTTCACCATGCCGGAGTTCCTGGAGAGGCGTTTCTCGCCGGCGGCCCGGACCGTCCTCTCGCTCATCTCTCTCGTCGCCTATGTCCTGACCAAGATGGCCGTCGGTATCTTCGCCGGCGGCATCGTCTTCAGCGTCCTCCTGCCGGAGCTGAACTGGTTCGGCCTCGACAGCTTCTGGATCGGCTCCATCCTGGTCATCCTCATCACCGGGCTTTACACGGTCATGGGCGGGCTTAAAGCCGTCGCCTACACAGAAGCCATCCAGACGTTCATCTTCATCATCGGCTCGGCCCTGGTAACCTACTTCGGCCTGAAGGCCCTCGGCGGCTGGGGCGAGCTCCGCAGGATCGCCGGTTCGGAAATGTTCAACCTGTGGAAACCCCTGGTCCCGGCGGGTATCGAGGGGACTTGGGCACCCGTCAAGGAAGTCGGCCGGATGGCCTGGTATTTCAACGACAACTATCCCTGGATCGGAATGCTCTTCTGCGCCCCGATCATCGGTCTCTGGTATTGGTGCACCGACCAATACATCGTCCAGAGAGTCCTCGGCGCGCCCAACGAGCGCGAGGCTCGCCGGGGCTCCATCGCCGCGGGCTTCTTCAAGCTTCTTCCGGTCTTCATCTTCATCATCCCCGGCATGATCGCCTTTGCCCTTGCCAAGAGCGGGCAGAATCAAGCCCTCCATCAGGAGCTCTTCGGCACGGGCACGGAGCTCATCCGGGCCAACGCCCAGAAGGCTTTTCCCATGCTCGTCGCCAACGTCCTGCCCGTCGGCGTCCGCGGCATGGTCGTGGCGGGCCTGCTTGCCGCGCTTATGAGCTCTCTCGCCGGCGCCTTCAACGCCGCCGCGACACTCTTCACCATGGACTTCTATCAGCGACTGCGGCCGAAGGTGACTCAGGAGCGGCTGGTCTGGATCGGCCGCGTGGCGACGGGGGTCATGGTTCTCATCGGGCTACTCTGGATTCCGGTCATCCGGGGCGGCCGCGGCCTTTACGATTATCTTCCGGGCGTCCAGTCCTATCTTGCCCCCCCGATCTTCGTCGTCTTCTTCTTCGGCG
>JALHUR010000389.1 GCA_022867325.1 Candidatus Aminicenantota bacterium
AACGAGCAAGGGCCTATGCGGATAAGGGGGACTTTCCGGTCCCCCTTATAACCCCCTCGGAAAGGCATGAATTCATCCCCGCGGCAAGCCGCGGGGTATTCTTCAAAGGCTTCGATAAAAAGTCACCATTTCCTTAGATTTCATCTTTCCCAGGGAGGTTCTTGTACCAAGTGAAGAAAAGGACGGCCGCCAGCGACAGGGCGACGGCGAGCCAGATCCCGAACTGCCCCCAACGCCTGAGAAAGGCGTAAAAGGTGAGCAGGGCCAGCGAGAACTGAAAGACCGCCGTCAGAAGCCCGTTGATGGCGTCCATGGCCGGCATCTTGTCCCGGGCCGGGACGAGTCCACGCTTGACGGCCTCGCGCCGGACAGGTCCCCAGAATCCGAAGGGCCGGATCCTGGCGTAGAATTTAACCAGGACATCCATATCGGTCGGCTTGTTGAGGAAGGTCATGACGAGCGTGACGACGAGGCAGAGGCCGGTATCGACGGCCAGCGAGCCCGCCGCGCCCAGCGACTTGAACAGCATGACGCGGCCCAGGACAAGGACGACCGAGATCCCCATGCTCCCGACGAAGGCCCGCGCGCTCATCCGCCAGTAGTGCCAGCGCAGGGTGGCCGGGACGAGGATGACCGTGACCCAGACGAAAATCATCGTTTCCCAAGCGGTCACGATATGGGTGAAGGACAGGCTGAAGACGAACCCGACAAAGAGGGCCGCGACCGATGCGACCTGCCCGATTCTGACAAGCTGCTTCTGGCTGAAGTCGCGCCGGACGTAGCGTTTGATGAAGTCGTTGGTGATGACCGAGCTCGTAACGTTGATCATGGCCGAGATGGTCGACATCAGGGCCGCCAGCAGGACGGCCATGAACAGGCCCCGCACCCCGAGCGGAAGCCTGAGGAGGACCAGCGGCATGATCTTCTCGGCGTCGAAGCCGGCCTCCGATCCCAGATAGACCATCCCCAGGCAGAGGAAGGCGCAGCCGATGATCCAGCGCAGCGTATAGCCGACCGTCCACATCCCGCCGGCCAGCGACGCGTCGCGCGGAGAGCGCGTCGTCAAGAAAAACTGGAAGTCCCAGACGTTGGGGCCGGCCAGGACCCGGAAGATGAGCCAGAGGGTGCCCGCCATCAGGATCGGTCCGAAGGCCTCGAAATGGCCGTAGGCGGGCGGCGTTGTCGCCGCGTAGGAAGGCCACAATCGCCAGGAGGGAGCGAGCGAGAACCAGGCCGGGTCCTTACCGGCAAGCGCGGAGGCGACCGCGCCGTTCCCGAAGACCATGAAGGACAGGATGACCGCCCCGACGGCGATCAGGAACGTCTGGAAGATGTCGGTCAGGATGACCCCGAAGAAGCCGCCCAGCGTCACGTAGATGCCGACAACGACCAGGACGATCAGCGAGGACTGCCAGCGCGGGAAGGGCAGGAACTCCTCGGCGAACTTCCCGGTCCCGACCGAGATGAACATGAGGTTGAAGATCATCAGGACGAGCAGGAAGACGGCCGCGCTGAACCGGGCGTTCTCGGCGTCCCGGGTCGCCCCGAACCGGGTCTCGTTCCACTCGGCGAAGGTCATGACCCCGGAGCGGCGGATCCACTTGGCCTGGAAGGCCATGTAGAAGCAGATGATGAACCAGCCCCAGAAGATATGGGTCGCCCACATCGACTTGAGGCCGAGATAGAACAGGACCCCGATCATGGACATCGTGCCGCCGATGTCGATGTAGCTCGAGCAGCCCGATAGTCCCAGCATCCACCAGGGAACGTTCCGGTCGGCCAGATAGTAGGAATCGACTTTCTGTGTCGCACGCTTACGGATGACGA
>JALHUR010000390.1 GCA_022867325.1 Candidatus Aminicenantota bacterium
ACATGGTCGGATGACCGTACGGTTTTCGTTGGAATCCCTGACTGTTTGTCATTCCCTGTGGCCAAGCCTTGCCTTTTTCAGCAATTTATGAATAGATCAGGCTAGGGAGGTACCGCATGTTTCCGGATTACTACTATACGAAGGACCATGAGTGGATCAAGGTCGAGGGCGGTCAGGGGCTGGTCGGCATCACCGACTTCGCCCAGAAGCAGCTCGGCGACCTCGTCTTCATCGAGCTCCCGGCCGTCGGGACGCGGCTGGCCGTCCACCAGAAGATCGGGACGATCGAATCGGTCAAGGCCGTCTCCGACGTTTACTGCCCGGTGGCCGGCGAGGTCGTCGCCGTCAACAAGGACCTCGAGTCCGCGCCCGAGCTCGTCAACCAGGATCCCCACGGCAAAGGCTGGATCATTCGTATCAAATTGGCCAACAAGTCCGACCTGGGCGGCCTGATGAGCGTCGCCGAATACGAAAAGTATTTGGCCGGCCTCGAGCACTGATCCGGTCCCGCAGCGACGGAGGGACTGATCCGCCATGAGCTACATCGCTCTCAGCGACAAAGATAAAAAGGAGATGCTGGCGAAGGTCGGCGTCTCCGACCTCGACGGCCTGTTCCAATCCATCCCCGAACCCATCCGGCTCCGCGAACCGCTCGCGGTCCCCGGCCCCCTGGCCGAGACCGAGCTCCTTTCTTACTTCGAGAAGACGGGGAGCCGGAACGCCTATAACGCCCATCTGTCCTTCTTGGGCGCCGGGGCCTACGACCACTTCATCCCCAGCGTCGTGGATTCCCTGAGTTCGCGGGGCGAGTTCGTCACGCCCTATACGCCGTACCAGCCCGAGGTCAGCCAGGGGACGCTTCAGATCGTTTTCGAGTTCCAGACCCTCATTTGTCAACTGACCGGCCTCGACATCGCCAACGCCTCCCTCTACGACGGGGCGACCGCCGCGGCCGAAGCGGTCCTGATGGCCCACCGCCTCAAGTCCAAGGCCAAGGTCCTGGTCGGATGCTCCATCCATCCCCAGTACCGGCACGTCATCCGGACCTACATCCGGAACCTGGGCGTCGAGGCCGTCGAGTTCGCCTACGGCCCGGACGGCCGGGCGGACCTGGGCGACATCGAAAAGAAGCTCGACGGAGCGACGGCCGCCGTCGTCTTCCAGACCCCGAACTTCTTCGGCGTCATCGAGGACGTCAAGGCGCTCTCCGAGCTGGCCCACCGCCGACAGGCCCTGTCCGTGGCGGTCGTGGCTGAAGCGGCCTCGCTCGGAATCCTGGAAGCTCCCGGCAAGCTCGGCGCCGACATCGTGACCGGCGAAGCCCAGTCCTTCGGGATGCCGCTCTCCTACGGCGGCCCTTATCTCGGATTCATGGCCTGCGCCAAGGACTTCGTCCGTCAGCTCCCGGGCCGGATCGCGGGCCAGACCGTGGATGTCGACGGGAAGCGGGGCTTCGTCCTGACCCTCTCGACCCGCGAGCAGCACATCCGGCGCGAGAGCGCGACCTCGAATATTTGCACCAACCAGGCCCTCTGCGCGGTCCGGGCGACCATGTTCCTGGAGACCCTGGGCGAGAAGGGGCTCCGCGAGTGGGCCCTCCAGAACGTCCACAAGGCCCGCTACGCCCAAGGCGAGCTCGGCCGGATCAAGGGCGTCAAGCTCAAGTTCGGCGGGCCCGTCTTCAACGAGTTCGTCCTCGAACTCGGGAAGGATTGGGCCGCCGTCGACAAGACCCTCCGCGCCAAGGGAATCCTGGGCGGGTACGGCCTGGCCCGGGAATATCCCGAACTTAAGAACGCCGTCCTCGTCTGCGTCACCGAAATGCGCGGCAAGGACGTGATCGACCGCCTGGTCAAGGCCGTCGAGGAGGCGCTCCGATGATCCGCGAACCGCTCATTTTCGAGATCAGCGATAAAGGAAAAACTCCGATCCGGCTCCCCAAGCTCGACGTCCCGGCCGCTCCGGACCCCCTAACGGGGGCGGCCGTCCGGGCCGGGATCGAAGGATTCCCCCAGGTCGCCGAGTCCGAGGTCGTCCGCCACTTCACCCGGCTTAGCCAGGCCAACTATTGCGTCGACCTCGGGTTCTATCCGCTCGGTTCCTGCACCATGAAATACAACCCCAAGGTCAACGAGAAGGTGGCCGGGATGCCCGCCTTCACCCGGACCCATCCCGAAGCGCCCGAGGAGCTCGTCCAGGGCAACCTCGAGGTCCTCAAGACGGCCGAGGAGCTCCTGTGCGTCATCGCCGGCATGGACGCTTTCACGCTCCATCCTTCGGCCGGCGCCCACGGCGAGTTGACCGGGATGATGCTCATCCAGGCCGCCCTCAAGGCCCGCGGCAACCCCCGCAAGATCGTCCTCATTCCCGACTCGGCCCACGGCACCAACCCCTCGAGCGCCCACCTCTGCGGCTACAAGGTCCAGGAGATCAAGTCCGACCAACGGGGGATGATCGACCTCGAGGACCTCAACCGGGCCATGAGCGAGGACGTGGCCGCCCTGATGGTCACCAACCCGAACACGCTCGGCGTCTTCGAGGCCGACATCTGCCGGATCGGCGAGATCGTCCACGCCAAGGGCGGCTTCCTCTACATGGACGGCGCCAACCTCAACGCGCTGACCGGCGTCGCCCGGCCTGGCGACATGAAAGTCGACGTCCTCCATGTCAACCTCCACAAGACGTTCTCGACGCCCCACGGCGGCGGCGGCCCCGGCTCGGGACCGGTCGGGATCAAGAAGGAGCTCATCCCGTTCCTCCCGGTCCCGGTCGTGACGCGGACCAAGGAGGGCCTCGTCCTCGATTATAACCGGCCCCGGACGATCGGCCGGGTCCGGAGCTTCTGCGGCAATTTCGGCGTCGTCCTCAGGGCCCTGGCCTACATCCTGACCCTGGGGCCCGAGGGGCTCAAGGAGATCGCCCAGATCGCGGTCCTCAACGCGAACTACATCCGCAAGGGCCTCGAGGGCGAGTACCATCTCAAGTACGCGACGCCCACCCTCCACGAATGCGTCTTTTCGGACAAGCTCCAGCAAGAGCACGGGATCAAGAACGTCGACATCGCCAAGCGCCTGATCGACTTCGGCCTCCATCCGCCCACGATGTCCTTTCCCCTGATCGTCCACGGCGCCCTGATGATCGAGCCGACCGAGACCGAGAGCCGGCGCGACCTGGATGCCTTTATCGACGCCATGAAGACGATCGCCCGGGAGGCCCGGGAAAAGCCCGACGTCCTGCGGGCCGCGCCCCACGCCACCTATGTCCGGCGGCTCGACGAGACGACGGCAGCCAAGAAGCCGATTCTCCGCTGGCGGCCGGCCGAATAGGGAGGATAGTGGACTACCGATGAGCCTCCAAGACCTGATCATGAACCTCCAGCGCTACTGGACCGGCCAGGGCTGCTATCTCGCTCAGCCCTACGACCTCGAGGTCGGAGCCGGGACGATGACGCCCGACACGTTTTTCCGCGTCCTCGATAAGCGCCCCTGGCGGGTCGCCTACGTCCAGCCCTCGCGCCGCCCCACCGACGGCCGCTATGGCGAGAACCCCCACCGCGTCCAGAAGCACCTCCAATTTCAGGTCATCATCAAGCCCTCGCCGGCCGACATCCAACGCCTCTACATCGAGAGCCTGGTCGCGCTGGGGATCGACCTCGGCGAGCACGACCTCCGCTTCGACGAGGACAACTGGGAATCGCCCACGATCGGGGCCTGGGGCGTCGGCTGGCAGGTCATGCTCGACGGCCTCGAGATCACCCAGTTCACCTATTTCCAACAAGCCGGGGGACTGGACCTCAATCCCGTTCCGGTTGAGATCACCTACGGGCTCGAGCGGCTCGAGATGTTCCTCGAGCGCAAGGACGATATCTACGACCTCGACTGGTCGGCCGACGCGACTTACCGGGACCTCCGTTTCCGCGAGGAGAAGGAGTTTTCCGAGTACAACTTCAACCAGGCCGACATCGCCAAGCTTCACAAGATGTTCGCTTTCGCCGAGGACGAGGCCCGCGCCCTGGTCAAAAAAAACCTCCTCTTGCCCGCCTATGACCAGTGTTTGAAATGTTCCCAAGCCTTCAACCTGCTCGATGCCCGGCGCGCCATCAGCGTCACCGAGCGGGTCAAGATGATCGCCCAGATCCGGGCGATCGTCACCGAGATCGCCCGGCGCTACACGACGGTCGGGGAGGAGGCCTGATGGAATTCCTCCTCGAAATCCTGACTGAAGAAATGCCGCCGGACCACGTCCGGACCGGACTCGAACAGCTGGCCGAGGGCCTGGGCCGGGAACTCGCCGGCGCCCATATCGCCGTCCGGAGCCTCAAGACCTACGGCACCTGCCGGCGGCTTATCATCCTGGCCGATCTGGCCGAGGCCCAGGAGAGCAAGGAGCGGGTTGTCGTCGGCCCTTCCAAAGCCGTCGCCTTCGCGGCGGACGGATCGCCGACGCCGGCCGCCCTCGGTTTCGCCCGGTCCCAGGGCGTCGGGCTTGACGCCCTCGAGGTCGTCCGGACCGAGAAGGGCGAGTACCTCGGCCGCCGGAAAGCCGAGGCCGGAAAGCCGGCCGCCGAGATCCTGGCCTCGGTCCTTCCCGGCCTGGTCACGGCGCTCTCCTTTCCCAAGACCATGCGCTGGGGCTCGCTCGCCTTCCGGTTTTCCCGTCCCATCCAAGGCTTTCTCTGCCTGTCGGGAGGGACGACGGTCGTATTCGAGGCGGCCGGGATCGGGTCGGGCGATTCGACGATCGGCCATAAAATCCACGACCCGCGGCCTTTGACCGTCCGCTCATTCTCCGAGTATCAAGCCGGATTGAGGGAGAGGGGTGTCATCATCGATCCCGAAGAACGCCGCGCCGCGATCCTGGCCCAGATCGAGGCCAAGCTCGAACCCCTCAATGCCAAGCTGCACCCCGACGCGGCTCTCCTCGACAAGCTTGTCTATGACATCGAATCCCCTTGCGTCGTCCTCGGTTCCTTCCCCAAGGATTATCTCGGCCTGCCCCTCGAGCTCCTGAGCACGGCCATGAGGGAGGGCCAGCACCTCTTCTCGGTCGTCCGGGACAAAAAACAGCTTCCCAACTTCATCGGCGTCGCCGACGCCCGCCAGGATGCCGCGTCCTTGCTCGTGAAGGGGAACGAACGGGTCCTCAGGGCCCGGCTCGAGGATGCCCGTTTCTTCTGGGAGCAAGACCTCAAGCTTCCCCTCAGCAAACGGGCCTCCGGTCTCAAGCAGGTCGTTTTCCAGGAGAAGCTGGGGAGCTACGAGGACAAGACCCTGCGCCTTAAAAAAATCGCGGCCTATCTCTGCGACAAGATCGAGGCGGCCAATGCCAAGGAGGACGTCGTCCAGGCGGCCGAACTGTCCAAGGTCGACCTCGTCACCGAACTCGTCAGGGAGTTCCCCTCGCTCCAGGGCAAAGCGGGCGGCCTATTCGCCCGGGCCGAAGGATTCCCGGCGGCCGTCGCCCAGGCCGTCTATGAGCATTACAAACCGGTCGGCCTCGAGGACGATTCGCCCTCGTCCCTGGCCGGGGCGATCCTATCCCTGGCCGACAAAGTCGATTCCATTGTCGGCATCATCGGCGTGGGCGTCCAGACGACAGGGTCGAGCGATCCGTTCGGGCTGCGCCGCAACGCCCTGGCCGTCTGTAAAATCGTCCTGGACCGGAAACTCTCCTTCTCATTTCCGCGTCTTCTGGATAAGGTCCTGGCCGTTTACGGTGATCGGCTGACCCGTCCGGCCAAAGAGGTCAGGGCCGAATGCCGGGAATTTTTCGCGGGACGGCTCAGGTACATCTTCGAGCGGATGAGCTTTCGCTACGATCTCGTCAACGCCGCCCTGGGCCCCGGTTTCGAGAACATCGAACATACCTTCCTCCGGGTCAAGGCCCTCGACAAGCTCAAAGCCAGCCCCCAGTTCGAACCGATGATTTTGATGGCCAAGCGGGTCAACAACATCCTGCGCAACCAGCCGCCGGCCAAGGTCAATCCCGATCTGTTCGAGGAGAAGGCGGAGCGGGAACTCTACTCGAGCGTCACGATCATTGAAGGAAATGTCCGGCCCATGATCGCCCGGGGCGATTTCGGGCAGGCCCAGACCATCCTGTTCCGAATCCAGCCGACGCTGGCCGCGTTCTTCGACAAGGTTCTGGTCATGGCCGAGGAGAAGAAGCTCCGCCAAAACCGGGTCGGCCTGCTCCAGGCCATCGCCCGTCTTTTACTCGAAGTCGCGGACTACTCCCAGATCGTGGTTGAGGGCGAGAGAAGCGAAAAGGGCGCCGACATCAGGCCGAAGGCCTGAAGCGGTCGCTTAGGGCTTGGGCTCGGTTGAATTGGCGGCCTTTCTGGCCTGGTACTTCTCCTCCATGGCGGTAAGCCTGGCCAGCGTCTCGGACGAATTATGACTCTTTTTGTCGCCGTAAGCGTTGAGCTGAAGACCGGCCTGAAACTTATAGCTTTTGCCGGCATTGAATCCGATCCATCGAACGATCCCCAAGAGGATCAATGGGGCCCTATCCCCGGGGATGGTGATGTCAACCGATAGTTTCTGCCGGACCTTGAGAGGTTTCTGGCATAAAAAACGAAGTCCGCCCCGGCTGAGATCGATAACCGGGCAGAACTCCTCGTCGAAGCCCTTTTTGTTGGAAAAGAGCGAGGTTTTCCTGTAGCAAGCCGTCGCCCCGGGGATCCGGAAGCGTTCGCAGATCCTTCGTTCAATCTTAGCTTCCGTCATGAAGGCCTCCTTGCTCTAAGTTCCCGTCCTCCAAGGCTCCTTATATTAGGATATACCAATTCGTCGTCTCAAGTCAAAGTCTCCATGCCCATTCCTCGGCCGCGCGCTAATACTGGATCGTGAGCCGGACGCGGACCTCACGGGTCTTCCCGGACTTGTCATGGCGGAGGTAGCCGAAAGACCGCTCGCGGGTTTTGGGGATCTTAAGAACGGCGGGCTCTTTTTTCTTCTTGGTGAGAAGGTCCTTGATGAGATCGGCGATGATGCCGATGGCGCTGAAGATCGGCGCTGAATTCGTCGGCATCATGTTCTGCCGGTCCGGAGGCATCCAAGGCTTGTAGCCGTCCGGGTAGGGAGGGGGCAGGTTGATGTGGAAGTCCGAGGTGCGGGTCGGGAATTTCGTCCCGGACAGGATGAGTTGATCGTCCAGATAGAGTGAAAGCGTGTAGCCTCTGGTCTTGAGCCCGGCCGCCTCGCCCGAAGCGACCCCGCCTTCGGGGGCCGGGTGCTGGTCGGCCGGAAGAACGGCCGGAAGATCCTCTTCCATGAGGTCCACGTCCAGGCGGATCTTTTTGCGCACGGATACGGCTCCGGCCTTGAGGTCCAAGTTGTAGACGACGGTCCCGGCCAGTTCGAGAGAGGGCGTTCGAAAGGAAAGGACGTTCCAGCCTTTGTGGAAGAAGCCGCCGACGATGGACCCGCGATCGTCGCCGAGCTTGAAGTAGGCTTCCCTGGCCATATCCACCCCCAGGGAAAGCTCTCGGGGCGGACTGGCGGCTTGGGAATTGGGCGCCGCGGCGAAGGCGATGTCCACGACCCGGGGGTAGCGGACGGTCCAGCCGATCAAATACTCCATGACGTTCTGGTGGGACCGGTCGTCAAGGAAGGTGTAAAGGAGCTGGCGCTCGCCGTAGGTCTCGAAATAGGACTCGATCCAAGTCCATTCGTCTTCGGGCTTTCCCAGCCGGGCGAAAACGTAGGCGAGGAGAAGGGAGGCCGATCCGCGATCGTCGGCGGCGACATTCGGCCAGGCGTCGAGAAGAAGCTGCCGGGCGGCCTCGTAGTCCGGCGTCGCGCCGAGCTTGGATCGAATGTCCAGCTTCCAGTCCGCCCGGGCCGGGGCGCATAGGCCGAAGACGGCAAGGCAGAGGAGCGCGGCGCCGAAGGGAGCTTTTTTACCCATTGTTCTCGAAAAGAAACCGGATCTCGATGCTCGAGTAGGGGAGCGTCTCCGGGAAGGCCGGGAACGGGACGCTTGCTCGCAGGGCTTCGAGGGCCGACTGGTCGAATGGGATGTTCCTGGAGGAGCTTAGGATGTGGAACGAGGTTACCTCGCCGGAAGCCAGGATGACGGCGGTGATTTCAACCCGGATCCGCTCCGTCGTCCGCAAGTCGGCGGGTAAATTCCAGTGGGCCAGGATGACCGATAAAGCCGCCCCGGCCCAGGCGACGAGAGCCGGGTCCTTGATGCTGATAGCGGCCCCCGCCGACGGCCCGCCGCCGCCCCGCCGTACGGCGCCGCGGCCGCGTCCGGCGCCCCGTCCACCAGGCAGGCCGCTCCCGCCCGGAATCTCGGGATAAAGGTAGGCCCAGAGATCTTCAACCTCTTTGCCGGGCGGCGCGGCGGGCGTTTGTCCCCGAACCCTTGTTTGGCCCGGGGCGGGGATGATCAGGACGAGATCGGATACTCCCCGCGCGTCCGAGGGAGCGCCGAAGTGAAGCCGGATTTCGGGAAGGGGAGAAGGCGGCGGGCCGGAGGGGCCGCTCTTGATCATCGGAGCACGCGCGGCCGAAGAGGTCATCGGGCCGGGCACGGGTTCGGAGGCGGACGATCGTCCGGTCGCGCCCCGGAGCGGAGTTCCGGCCGAAATCTCGGTTTCCGCGGAAACGGCGGGACGAGCGGACGCTTTCGCGCCCGCCTTGGGAAACATGAGTTTCACCGCCGGGAGCCGGGGGGCGATATAGATCTCCCGGACTTCGGATGGGACGGAAAGGATCTTTATCGTCAGGTGGGACCGGGCGATCCAGGCGATCAGTCCGACATGAAAAACCGCGGAGACGGCGAACGCCGCCGCCGTCCACGCGCCGGGCACGCGGATCTTGGGCCGTTCCGGTTCCGTATAGGGTCCGAACATGAGATGTCATTATATAGAATTCAAACAGCCCCTACAAAGTTGCATTCCATAAAATTCTGGGGACACATCACTTAATTCCACGGAATTAAGTGATGTGTCCCCAGAATTATTCTATTTCTCGCTGAGGACGAAGAGGCGGCCGAGTCCCGGCTCGACGACGACCGTGAAGTCGTCGGGCGGAAGGCTCTTCTCCTTTTGGAACTCGGAGATGCCGGGCGCTTCCATCCGGGCCCGCTTGGGGTCGAGTCCGAGGGCTTTCCAGTCGATGATAAGCGGGAAGCGGACAGGCTTTGAAGCCCAGCTCGCGACCGCTACCAAAGTCGTCCCGTCCTTGACATAGGCGGTGGCCAGGACGTCGGGCCGGCCCGTCCGGACCGGGCAGTTGGGCGACCAATAGCCGATCATCTTCGTGTCCCGGATCCCGAATTCGTCCCAGAACTTCCAGAGGGGCCGCGGGTCTCCCGCCCAGGGCAGGCGGGCCGTCATTCCATACAGCATGCCGCGCCAGGGGTTGCCGCCCTTCTCGAGCATCTCGCCCATCAGGCCGAACGGGATCCCCGAGACCTCGACCAGCCAGAAGTCGGGCGGGGAGTTGTAGTCGAAGTACTCGCCGAACCAGAGACGGTCGAGGTAGGGGAAGTGCTCGAGGTAGAGGTTGGCCGAATTGGCGAAGCCGTCGCGGGGGTTGTACTGGTTCGCGGAGTGGAGGTCGATCAGAGCCCCGTCCGGCCGGCCCCGTTCCAGGATCTTACGGACGCGTTTCATGACGGTGCGGTCGAAGGCGACGTCGTCGATGTACAATCCGTCGATCCACACGTTGCGGACGAGCCAGTCGAGGCCTTCGACATAGGAATTGTGCCAGCGGGACGTCCCGCTGGTGATCAGGGCCGCGTCCTGGAGTTCGGGAACGAACCATCCCGCGATAGTGTCGGGCTCGAGGTGTTCCTGGAGCCAGGAGTAGCCGCCGCCCGGGCCTCCGATCAGGACTTCATCGCCCAGGCTCGTCAAGGCGTAGAGCTCGGCGGCCCGGTTGGAGAGCTCGCGGACCGTGTAGTAGATCTTGACCTTCATCCCCCGGCCATGGGCGTCGTCGATGTAGGCTTTCATCTCGGCCGGCCGCCAGAAAGGGTAGTTAATGAAGGGATTGACGTCCGTGGCGTGATGGACGTTGACCGTGTTGGCACCCGCCGCCTGAATTTCGCCGAGCGGCTTGAACGCGTGGTAGTAGCGGGTTGACCATTGGGCGCGGGTGTCGAGGGGCTTGAATGGGGTCAGGAGGAGGCTGAAATAGAAATGGAGGGGTTGGCCGGCTTCGACCGCGCGCGGTCCGCTCGTCGCCGTCATGAGAAGGGCGCGGCCGTCTGAAGACGGCTTGAAACGGAATCCCCCTTTCCCCTGGTTCCACCAGGAAGGCGGCAGCCGGAGCGGCTTGAGGAGGTAGAAATTCGTGTTGAGGGGCCGGACGTAATTCTCGTCGCGAAAAGCGCACTGCAGGCCGGCATGGGCGGCGCCGACCCAAATCGAGTCCTGATTGCGGGTCTCATCCCAGCGCCACTCGAACTCGGCCGGGCGGAGTCCGCCCTTGACGCCCATCCCCATCATGTATTGGGCGACGGGGAGCGAGACGGGGATCTCGAGGCGGATGTCCTTGACGTCGGCGGCCGCGGCGGAGGAGAGGACGGCCTGAAAGTCGGCGAACCCGTCGAATTCCATCCGGGCCTTGAGGGAGAGCGTCAAGGCGCCGGACCGGCTTTCCGCTTCCCAGGCGACGGCGCCCTCGGCCCGTTTCGTGATTCGGTAGCCGTCGCCCTTGAAGCGGAGGACGTCCCCGGACGCCGTTTCGATCGCGAAGGCGATGGGCGCGGCCAGAACCTCGGTCGCCGTCCCGCTCAAATGCGTGACCTCGGGCGCGAAGTAGCTCCGAATGCTTTCGGGAAATCCCGCCGGCGAAAGGCGGACCTCGCGTCCCAGGCAGGCGATCGTATTCCCCGATTCGGACAGCGGCCTGTAGGGTTTCACAATCCCGTCGTCGAGGGCGATCCGGGAATTGAGCCAACGGAGCCGCGACAAACGCAGCGGATCACTGTCTCCGGCGTCGCTGAGGACCTTGTCCGTCACGCTGAGCTCGATCGCGATCTTGGTCTCGGCCGTCCCCTTGGGCGCTATGACTATTTCGCCCGAGTAGGCGCCGGAAGCGGCATCGGCCGGAATCTGAACGCCCATCCAGAGCGCCTGGACGCGTCCTTGGGGGACGGACGAGGTCCGCTTGAAATCGTTTCCTTTCCAGTCCACTCCTTCAAGGTTGAAGCAGGTGAAGGCCGAGGCGGGAATGAGGCCCATCCCGGTTTGGGGGCGCAGTCCGGAGAAGCGGACTTCGACGTCCTCGATCCCTTTGCGGGCCGCCCAAAGCCCGGTTTGGAACGCGAAATACTCGCCCTTGTCGGCGCGGCCGCGCACGATATCCGGGGCGGCTCGTTCGACCCAGCGATAGGGCAGGTCGCGGGTCATCCGGATCGGGTGCTCCCGGCTCTCGGGAAAAACGAGGTAGTCGGAGCCGGGGCGTCGGGCGAGAAGAACGTCGACTTCGGCCCGGGTCGCGATGACTTCCATCGGATAGAAGGAATGGAAGGCGTCGATCGACTGGAATTGGAGGAGGCGGGCGGCGGGCATCATCCGGGACCGCGCCTCGGTCCATAGCTCGGGACCGAGCTGGTTCGCGGCCAGCCATGAGGCCTCGGCGCCGGCTTCGGGAGCAAGGTAGGTCACTTTCGGGTAGTTGCGGCCCTCGGCTTTATAGGGCATATAATAGACGAAATAGTAGCCGGGAGTGGTTTGCGGCTGAAAGACAACATCTCCGAACTCGCGGTTGATGTCCACCAGGTATAGGTTGAGAATGCGCTTGCCGGTCGCCGCGTCGTAGACCAGGACGGCTTTATCCTGGGGATTGATGTCGCGCCGCCGCCAGGGAATCCGGGCGAAAACGGCGTCGGCTTTCTTTTCGACGCTCAGGACGGCCCGATGGTTTCCGAGAGAGGCGGCGTCCCATGTCCCGATGCCGTAGCTCTCCGGTTTTGGGGCGTTTTCGAAAGCGGAAGACTGCCCTCCTTCGACGACCGGGCCGCAAACAAACGCGCTTGCCGCGACCAGGGCCGCCGCTACTATCATGACTCTGCACGTGCTGTTTGTCATGCATCTCTCCTCGCCTGCACTCTATCATAAGACGTCATCTTAAAAAAAGGCAGTCAAACCCGCAGGCGGAGAAGCCTTTCCTCTTATGTGATAGGAGGGTTTTGAAAGCGGGCCTTGCTCCCCTTCGGGTTCTTAACGCGGTTTCCTCCCCGCTCTTCTCGGCTCCTGCGTAACTCCGCACGCTCGACCTAGCTATCGGAATTGTATGGTCGCTTCATCCCGCTTTCAAAACCCTTGCCTTGGAATCCTGTGAATGGGAATGCTTCCGCATGCGAAGAATCAGGATCTAAACTTGGAAAAGGGTTTGTGCTTGGAAGTGCCCGGGCGCTGTGAAATAATTAATCAAGAAATTAAGTAAACCGGTGACAAAAATGGGGAGAACGCGGGTCTTTAAAGACAGGCGGACGAAGATCGAGAACGGATGAAGCTGGACGAACTGTACGACCGCTATGGAGAGATGATGTATCATTATCTGGCCCTCAGGCTCGGCTCCTGCCAAGACGCCGAGGACGTGCTTCAGGAAACGTTCTGCCGGCTGGCCCGTATCTCATTGCGTTGGCCGCTCATCCGCAATCCGCGAGCGTTCGTCTTCAAGATCCTGAGGAACGAATCCAACCGATATCTCAGGAAACGCATCCAAGAACGGACGGGCGAGCATTTGCGTCGCGGCGGCGATTCGGCGCCGGTCTCCGTCTTGGAGGCGCCGGATCCCTCGACCGGCGACGCGATCGCCCGGGCTCTCTCTCGGCTGCCCGACGAACAAAGGGAA
The DNA here is from genome assembly GCA_022867325.1 of Candidatus Aminicenantota bacterium. Taxonomy (GTDB): domain Bacteria; phylum Acidobacteriota; class Aminicenantia; order Aminicenantales; family JAFGBC01; genus JAFGBC01. The sequence continues at coordinate 12,822 of JALHUR010000390.1, forward strand.
GCCGTCCTCCTAAAAACTTTCCAGGATTTCTCATTTAAAGACGCGGCCCGGATTTGCGGGGTGTCGATCAACACCGCGGCCAGCCGGTACCGGCTTGGAATCGCGAAGTTGCGCGTCCTACTGAAGGCGAATCATGAAAACACAAGATGACCGGGATATCAAAGGGTTTCTTGCGGCCTGTCGCTTAAAACCCGTTCCGCCAGGACTCAAGGAGAAAATACTAGGATCCGTTCGAAAGGGCGACAACGCCTACCTGAAGTGGAAAAGCGCCCTGAAGATGAGCCTCGTTGTCTGCCCTCTTATTCTGGCGTTTTTCCTCGGATTGGATGCGGTTCTCTCGCGTTCTGAGCAAGTTCAGATCCAAGCTCTTATGGCCGGTCCCCCCACGTTACCGACCGATTCCGATGAGGCATCGCTCGCCTGGGCTGAAGTCTCCGGGGATACGATAGGCTCAGAGCTGCTCGTCGGGCGGAGAATGATGCTCGTTCAGCGCGAAGATATCAACGCCGTCCGCCGGGAATTGGCGGCGTTTTTAAAGGAGGAATTCGAAGGCT
>JALHUR010000391.1 GCA_022867325.1 Candidatus Aminicenantota bacterium
CGATCGGGCAGGAGGCCCCATGTCGAGGCAGGCGGATGACGCGGACATCGAGGCAAAAATATTTCCCGCCGAACTGGGCGCCCAGGCCGATCTTGCGGGACGCCTCAAGCAGCTGCTCCTCGAGCTCGAGATCGCGGAAGGCGTGCCCGCCCGGCCCTCCCTTCGTCGGCAGGCGGTCGAGGTAGCGGGCCGAGGCCAGCTTCACGGTCTTGAGGACGAGCTCGGCCGAAGTGCCGCCGACCACGATCGCCAGGTGGTAGGGCGGGCAGGCCGCCGTGCCGATGGCCTTCAATTTGCCGACCAGGAATTTCGTCAGGGCGTCCGGGTTGAGGACGGCCTTGGTTTCCTGGAAGAGGTAGGTCTTGTTGGCGGAGCCTCCCCCTTTGGCGATGAACAGGAAATCGTATTCGTCGCCGGCTACGGCGGAGATGTCGATCTGGGCCGGCAGGTTCGTGCCGGTGTTCTTTTCGTCGTACATCGTGAGCGGGGCGTTCTGAGAATACCGGAAATAGTTCTTGGCGTAGGCGTTGAAAACGCCGCGGGAGAGGGCCTCCTCGTCGCCGCCGCCGGTCCAGACCAGCTGGCCCTTTTTGGCGTTGATGACGGCCGTGCCCGTGTCTTGGCACATCGGGAACATCCCTTCGGCCAAGATCACGGCGTTTTTCAACAGCTCCAGGGCGACATAGCGGTCGTTGGCCGAACTCTCCGGGTCTTTGAGGATCGCGGCCAGCTGCTCGAGGTGCGACGGCCTCAGCCGAAAGGCCACGTCATGGAAGGCGCGTTCGGCCAGGAGGGCCAGGCCCTCCGGGGCGACCTTGAGAACCGGGCGGCCGTCGCATTCGCCGGCGGTGACATGGTCCCGGGAGATGGACTCGTACTCGGTCGTATCCTGTCCGATGGAAAACAAGGGCGTGTAGAGAAAGTCCGGCATGGTCTTCCCTCCGTCGGCCCGGCCGTCCGGCGCCGGTCTATTGGGCCTGGACCTTGCCCAGGCCGGGAACGAGGTCATCACGACCGAGCAGGACTACCCGCGCATGCTGACGACGTGGGACCAGAGAATGCGGCGCGAGGGGATCAAGGTGACGCGGCTCCAGTTCCCGGTTCCGACGACACAGGACGACCTCTATCAGCGGTTCGAGAAGGCCATCACGCCGCGGACGAAAGTCTTCCATTTCTGCCATATCACCAACTTGACGGCCCAGCTCTTCCCGGTGCAGCGGCTTTCCCGGCTGGCCCGTTCGAAGGGGATCGTCACGATCGTCCACGGCGCGCACGCGCTCGGCCATTTCCCGTTCAAGCTGCGGGACCTCGAGTGCGACGCCTACGGTGTCAGCCTCCACAAATGGCTGCTGGCGCCCATCGGCAACGGCTGCTTGTACGTGCGCAAGGAGATGATCCCGAGATTTTAGCCCCTGCAGGCGGCGCCCGAACAGCAGGACAACGATATCCGCAAGTTCGAGGCCATCGGGACACGCCCGTGGGCCCTCCGGGCGGCGCTCGGCGAAGCGCTGGCCTTCCATCAGGCTATCGGGGCCGAGCGCAAGGCGGCGCGCCTGCGTTACCTGATGCTCCGCTGGGCCAACGCGCTCAAGGCCCATCCGCGCGTCAAGGTCCTGACGAACCTCGCCGAGCCCGCACAGGCCTGGGGGGTCGCGGCGGTCTACATCGACGGCGTCGACGTCCGGACGCTCGCCCGTTTTCTGATGGATAAGTACCGGATCATCGTCGTTCCGCTCGTCGGGGGAGCCCCGCCCAAGTCGGTCTTCGATTACCAGGCCCTCCGGGTGTCGCCGAACGTCTACACGACCCTCGAGGAAATCGACACGGTCGTCATGGCCATGGAAGACGCCGTGAAGAACGGCGTTCCTGAAGACCAGTACCCGGCCGAGGGCGGCAGGCTGGATGGGGCCGATTAGGCAGAACGGAAGAAAAAGGGAGGATTCCCATGAAACGTTTGACCGCATTGGGTTTCGTGATCCTTGCCTTTGCCCTCATTGGGGGGGCGCCGCGGCCTATGCCCAGGGCATTTTTAAAATCCCCTTCAAGTTTTAAGCGGGCGGCAAGAAGCTGCCGGCGGGCGAATATTGGGTGGCCAAGAGTGGAGAAGGTCAGCTCACCCTTCGGCAGGAATCGACCGGCAAGGAAGTCCAAATCCCCTTTATCGAGAGGCTGGCCCAGCCGAAGCCGCCCGTTGGAGAGCCCCAGCTCGTCTTCGACATGGTGGGGAACTTCGAGCCGTCGTACACGGAATACATGACCGAATACGTGCTGGCCGAAGTCTGGCTCGCCGGGGAGGACGGATTCCTGGTGCACGTCACGAAGGGAGCGCACCAAAACCAGGTGGTCAAGGGGGCGAAAGCGAAAAAATAGAACGATATCCTCGTCTTCATCGTCATGTTCGAACTCAGGGACCGGGTTGACGGATTGCCGGATTTTGGCTTATACTGAGTTCTCGAAGCGGGCATGAAGAGGCGCCAGCAAGGCTCGAGCGGCGAGGCACGAGCTGCGGAAAAAGGATGATCGACAGCGACCGAAACGGAGCGAATGATCATGGAGAAGAAGACGGATTCCTTCATCCGGGTCTATTGTCCAGAATTGATGGATACGATCACGCCTGGAGAATGGACGGATTGTCCTTTTTATCGTGGCCAGAAGCTCGATCTTTCGAACACGGAAGAGGCGCTCAAACAGATCTTCCGCTGTCACGTTCAGTGCGACTGCAAAATCCAGTATCAGTATTACGACCGGGGCAAGCTCGTGCAGAAGGTCGAGGAGTCCGTCGAGGACCAGGAGAGCCTCCGGCGAATCCTCTCCTTGGTGATGAAACGGGCGAAGAAGACCGACATCAAAAGGGTGAAGAAGGTTCTCATCGTCGATGACGACCTCGATTTCTTGGAGATCCACTCCACCGTCCTGAAGAACAGAGGCTACGAGGTCGTCACGGCCCAGAGCTCAAAAGAATGCCTGGAAAAGCTGGAGAGGGACCGGCCCGACCTGGTCGTGTTGGACGTCATGATGGAACAGTTCGACGCCGGCTTCGAAGTGAGCAAGAAGATCAAGAAGAAATACCGCGACCTGCCCGTGATGCTTTTGACCTCCATCGGGCTTCAGACGAGCCTGGAATTCTCGTCCAACGCCGACGTCTTGGAGGCGACCGGGGCCGATCTTCTTCTCGATAAGCCGGTCAGCCCCGAGGTCTTCGTCGCCGAGATCGAGAAATTGACCGCGGCCAAGGAATAGCGGATAGAGATCCCTGATTTCCATGGACATCCTCAGCATCTCCGACACGAGATGCCGCAAGTGCTACCGTTGCGTCCGGGAGTGTCCCACCAATGCCCTGAAGATCGACCAGGGGACGGTTAAGCGCATCTGGAACCGGTGCATTCTTTGCGGGATCTGCTATCGGTATTGTCCCCACGATGCGGTGAGCGCCCATACCGGCGTCAAGCATGTCCGGCAGCTTCTCGACTCCGGTCAGAAGGTCGTCGTCTGCCTGGATCCCACGTTCCCGGCGGTCCTGGACAGGGGCACCCCCGGCCAGCTCGTGACCGCCCTCAAGAAGCTCGGCTTCTCCGAGGTCTGGGAGTCCGCGGTCGGGGGGGACCTCGTGGCTGGGGCCTACCGCTCCTGGCTCGCCCGGAACACGGAGACCTCCTGGATTTCCTCGTTCTGCCCCTCTTTGGTCTATTATATCGAGAAGTTCGCGCCCCATTTGGCCGACCGGCTCGTGCCGATCGTATCCCCGATGATCGCCTGCGGCCTGGCGGTCAAACACCTTAACGGGGCCAAGACGAAGGTCGTCTTTGTCGGGTCCTGCATTTCCAGGATATGGGAGCGCATGGACCGCTTTGGAAAACAGGCCATCGATTATGTCCTGATCTACCACGACATCACGAACCTCCTTGAGGCGAGGGGGATCGACCGCGAAGCGCAAGAGCCGTCGGAGTTCGATGGACCGGCGAGCAGCCTGGGACGGACCCTGAGCGTTTCCGGAGGAATGAGCAGGTGCGCCGGCTTTGACCAGGACCTCCTGAGCCTGGACCACGTCGTCGAGTCCGGGGCCGAGGAGGTCATCCGGGCCGTGAGACAGCTTCAGGAGGGAAAGATCCGCTCCCAGTTCCTGGACCTGTTGTTCTGCCAAGGCTGCATCAACGGGCCGGTAACGGATAAAAAGATCTCGGGCCCCAGCCGAAAGCAAATCGTCGTGGATTACATCAAAGCCCAGGATAAGGCGAGACCGGCCGAGGCGAGGGATGACCTCGAGGCGCTGGATCATCTGGATTTCTCCAGGAGATTCGCGGCCCGGGACGTCTCCGTGCCCGACCCTGCGGACGCGGAGATCGAGGCCATCCTGGCCCAACTCGGGAAGGCCTATCCCAATCAGAACTTGGACTGCGGGGCCTGCGGCTATAGCTCCTGCTGGGAGAAGGCCAAGGCCGTCGTCCAGGGCCTGGCCAAGACGGAGATGTGCTACCACTACCTCCTGGAAAGTCTCCAGGGCCTTTATTCCCGCCTGGAAAAGTCCCACGAGCAGCTCAAGAGCTCTCATGAGGAGCTGGAGAAAGCCCAGCGACAGCTCATCCAGACCGAGAAAATGGCGTCTCTCGGGCAGCTGGCGGCCGGTGTCGCCCATGAGCTGAACAATCCGATCGGGACGATCATGATGTTCAGCCGGATCCTCCAGCGGGAGATGAATCAGAACGATAAATGGCAGAAGGATATCAACCTCGTCGTCCAGGAAGCGGACCGGGCGGCCAAGATCGTCAAGGACCTCCTGAGCTTCGCCAAGGAGACTAAGATCCGGCCGGGACTCGTCAGCATCAACCGGGTCATCGAAGACGCCCTCTCCCTACTGGTCAAACAGTCTCTCTTCCACAATATCGAGGTGGTCACCGTTCTGGACTCCTCGCTCCCGACGACCTTCGCCGATCCGGACCTTCTGAAGCAGGTCTTTTTCAATATCATCCTGAACGGCGCTCAGGCCATGGACGGAAAAGGGGTCCTGACCGTCAGGAGCCTGAAGGTCGACGACGGCCGCAAGATCGAGATCCGGATCGAGGATACGGGGAAGGGGATCCCCGAGAAGCACCTCCCCCGGCTTTTCGACCCGTTCTTCACGACCAAGGAGAAGGGAACGGGGCTCGGACTGGCCCTGGTCTACAGCATCGTCTCCAAGCACAAGGGGGCGGTCTTCGTGGAGAGCCAGCTGGGACAAGGGGCGACGTTCATCATCCTGTTGCCTGTCCTCGGCCAGGACGAATGGAACAAGAGCGAGGGCCCGGTCGAGGAGCTGAAGGACGTTCCCGAAGGAAAAAGTTATGAAAGCCAGCGGAAAGATCTTATTGGTTGATGATGATCCCGATTTTTTGGAGATGCACAAGGCCATCCTGCAGAACCATGGCTACGACGTGTTCACCGCGACGAACGGGCAGGAGGGGCTCGAGCGCGTCCGGGCGGAGATGCCGGACCTCGTCATCCTGGACCTCATGATGGAGAAGCACGACGCCGGCTTCTCTTTCGGCAAGACGATGAAGACCGACCCGCTGTTCAAGAAGATCCCCATCCTCATGGTGACGTCCGTGGCCGAGGCCACCGGCTTCCGCTTCTCCCTGGAGGAGGACGGGTACTGGATGAAGACCGACGATTTCCTGGACAAGCCCGTCATGCCCGAGGTTCTCCTGGAACGGGTCGCTAAACTTCTGCGGAAGCGAGAAGAGGAACATTGAACACGCAAACCAGCATTCTGGTCGTCGACGATGAGATGGGGATCCGGGAAGGGTGCCGCCGCGTCCTCGCCGAGGAAGGATACGACATCGACCTGGCCGAGGACGGGACGGTCGGGCTCCAGAGGGTCCGGGAGAAGTCCTATGACCTCATCCTGGTCGACCTCATGATGCCGGGCATCGGAGGCCTGGACCTGATCAAGAATATCCATGAGATCGACTCCGAGATCATCGTCGTCGTCATCACCGGGTACGCGACCATCGAAACGGCCGTCGAGGCGACCAAGCGAGGGGCCTACGACTATCTGCCGAAGCCCTTCACACCGGAGGCCCTGGCCGTCCTGGTCAAGAGGGGGATCGAGAAACGGGAACTCCGGCTCGAGGCCCAAAGGCTCTACCGCGAACGCGAGCAGAGGCTCCTCGAGCTGGCCGGCGAGAAGAGCCGGCTGCGAAGCATCATCGGCTGCATGGCCGACGGCGTTCTGGTCACCAACCTGGAGCGTCAATTGGTCCTGTGGAACGCCTCGGCCGTGAGGATGCTGAGGCTCAGGGGCACGGACGAGCCCGGGAAGGCCATGGACCATTACCTCAAGGACCGCGCTCTCATCGAGTCTTTCGAGCGGGTCCTGGGTTCCCAGGACGACAGCTTCTCGATGATCAGCCAGGAGATCCGGACGGATGACCGGAGGTCGGTCCTGATGGCCCAGATGGCCCCCGTCCGGGACGAACAAGGCAGACTCCTGGGGGCCGTCACGGTCATCCGGGACATCACGAAGCTCAAGGAGATCGAGAAGATCAAATCCCAGTTCGTCTCGATGGTCGCCCACGAGCTCCGCTCCCCCCTGGCGGCGATCGAAGGCTGGCTGGGTGTCGTGCTCTCCGGGGAGGCCGGCGGCGACGAGGAGCAGAGGCGGCAATGGCTGCTGCGGGCAAAAGAGCGGGCCAACTCCCTGCTGGCCCTTGTCCAGGACCTCCTGGAGATCAACAAGATCGAGGCCGGGAAGGTCGCCCAAAAGATGGAATCTGTCCAGTTGACCGACATGGTCGGCAAGATCGTCGAATTCTTCAAGCCCGAAGCCGAA
>JALHUR010000392.1 GCA_022867325.1 Candidatus Aminicenantota bacterium
AAAGACACTCGCCCCACTGTCCACGGACTCTTAAACCCCAGCAAATACCAATACAGTTCCCGGTCTTCCATGGTCGCCTCCTCTTTGTGGCGACCATTTTACATCAGAGAGAGACCCACGACAAACCCGGAAGCCCCCTAAATATTAAGGAACCGGAAGCTGTGGCCGGTCCAGCCGAGAAAGCGCTCGAAATCGGCATAGCTTAAATTTAAGGTCGATGTGTTGACGTTGGGGTGGAAGCAGACCGAATCCGCCTGCTTGAGGTCTTCGTCCAGGACGACCTCGACTTCTTTTTTCGCATCGTTGATGAGCCCGAACGGAGAGACGGACCCCGGCGTTAAGCCTAGACAGCGGCGCAGGCGCTCGTCGGATCCGAAGCTGACCCTGTCCGTGCCGAGCTTGAGGCTCAGGGCTTTGAGGTCGGCCCGCTTGGACGCCTCGAGGACGACCAGGAAATGCCGATTCCCTTTGTAGTTGCGAAGGAACAGGTTCTTGCAGTGGACGCCCGGGACGTCCTTCCAGTGCTCCCGCGCCTCCTCGACGGTGAAGACGGGCGGGTGTTCGAAGCGGATATACCGGATGTTCAGGGCGTCGAGGACTTCGTAAACCCTGCGCTCGGCGGGGTCAAACCTGCACTTTGTCACTTTTTCCAATCCGGCCTCATCAAGAAAAACGTCCTCTTTGTTTAATAGAGAGTGTTTTTCTCTCAAGTTTTAGATTTTATACCTGAAGAAGCGTTTTGTAAAACGGATAGGCTTGATCCCCTTTCGACGTCGCTTATTTCAATGCCCGGCCCGTCGTCCTCAGGGCGGCGCGGGAGGCCAGCAGGCTCCCCAGAAAATCGCCCGCTGAGCCGTCCGGATCGAACACGGTTTGGCATTTCGCCCTCTAGCGCGGATAAAGAGCCTTTCGGGGAAGCCGGCGCCCCACGGCGGAGGGCAAGACAAATGAGAGCTTTGCCAAAAATGCATCACTCCCACCGCCGCCAAAAGTTTTTTGAAAGGCATTCATCGTAGGAAAATCGGCGCTGTAGGTATACCCCGTGATAAAAACAGCTCCTTGGCCGTTCATGGCGATGCCGGTCGCAAGATCCGCGTCGGCGCCTCCAAGGTATGTGGAATAAACAAGATTCCTGCCGTCGGGAGAAAGCTTCGTCACGAAGGCATCGTCTTTGCCTCCGTAGGCCGGCTGAACGGGATTCTTTAACGGGAAATTGGCGCTTCCCGTGAATCCGGTTGTGGTGGCCGCTCCGTTTCCGTCGACGGCTATGCCGAGGCTGAAATCAGCGGCGGACCCGCCCAGGTACGTGGAATAGACAAGACGCTTCCCGTCCGGCGATAACTTGGTGACAAATGTATCCTGCGGGCCACGGAGAATTTTCTGGTAGGCATTCATTAGGGGGAAGTTTGAGCTGCTTGTATCGCCGATCATATAAGCCGCTCCCTTTCCATACAGGGCTATGCTTTTTCCCTCATCCCGCTTTGACCCGCCCAGATAAGTTGAATAGACAAGACTCGTTCCGTTCGGTGCGATCTTGGTCACGAAGGCATCACCGCCGCCTCGATAGGCTTTTTGATAGGCATTCAGGGTGGAAAAATCGGCGCTGAACGTATAGCCGACGATGTACGCGGCGCCGCCGCCATCGACGACGATGCCGGATCCGAAGTCCGAATTATTCCCGCCCAGGAAGGTGGAATAGACCAGACTCTTGCCGCTTGGCGCAATCATCGTCACGAACGCATCGGAGCCGCCGCCGCCATAAGCTTTTTGCGGGGCATTCTTGACGGGAAAATCGGAGCTGTTTGTATATCCCGTAACATAGGCGGCTTTGTTGCTGTCCAAGGCTATCCCCGAGGCCTCGACGTCATACTCGCCGCTCAAGGTGGTTGAATAGACAAGACTATTTCCGGCCGGAGACAGCTTGAATACAAATGCATGGGAAGGATAAGCGCTCTTTTCATAAGGACGCCGCGCGAAATTCCTGATAGTCTCTCCGGCAATAGCCGAAGCCCCCGTGACATAGACGGCTCCGCTGCCGTCCACGGCGATGCCTGTGCCGGCCTCGTCATTATAAGGCCCGCCCCAATAGGTAGAATAGACAAGGCTATTTCCGCTCGGCGAAAACTTCGTGACAAAGACATCCATATAGCCGCCCCTTTTTTTTTTATAAGCGTTCTTCACGGGAAAATCGGCGCTTAGGGTGCCGCCGGTCACATAGACGGCTCCGCTCCTGTCCAAAGCGACGGCATTGGCCCCGTCCCATCCGGATCCTCCCAGGTAGCTGGAATAGCCCAGGACCAGGGGGTCGATGATCAAGTCGTAATCGGGATTATAGGCCTTGACGTCGAAACCGAATCGATCTTTTTCGATGAATTCAAAGCCGACCTCGACATCGATTCGGCTGTCTCCAATCACCTGATAGCTTCTTGGCTTGCGATGCTTGAGCTCGCCCCTTGGGCTCTCGACAACCAAATCGCCTTCTGTGTCGATCCTAGTCCCTTTCACATCTTGATAGGCGAACCGTATATCCTCAGGCTTTCCTCCCGGCTTAACAATCCAGTCATATTCGACCTGTTTCTCAATCCCATAGATTTTGAGGTCGATGTTTTTATAGACGTTTCCATACATCACGGCGGCCGACGTCGGAATATCCGTCCGCCATTGGGACGGGCTGTCCCCGATTAAATAATTCACCCGGTGCTCGGACGGCTCAAGCGGCAGGAGTTTGGGATTCTTGTCGGCGTTTAAGAACACCAATCTGGCCGTGTCGAATGCCAATCCCTCTTTTGTCAGCCATAGGGTATAAGCGGAGGTCCTGGCATAAAAGAGCGCTTCATGATGAACTTGCCCCCGGTTGGGAATGAAATACAGGGGGACATGTCCAAAATCAGGCTCTTTCCTCAAGACGGCTGACGGCAGCCGTTCATTTTTAAAATTTTTCAAGCTAAACTGACCGCCGCTATTCGTCGTTTCTCCCGAGAAAGAAAAAACCAGCGCCACGCTGAAAACAAACCCTAAAACCCAAACCGGTCTTCTCATCGATTCCTCCGCCTGACAATAGAGATATTAGAAACCTCTTCTCTGACGTGGTAGCTGAATGAGCATTCATTCGCCATTTGTGCCCTGGCCCGCTGGTAGGGATGATAAAACGCGGAGTTAGGGATGTCAATTCATGCCCCATATGGCGGGAGGGGGCTCGAGGGCCCGGGGTTGCTCCCAAACTGGCCAAATTGACTGGAGATATCCCCCATGATATAAAATGAATAAGGAAACTCGATGCGGCCGGAAGGCAGAAACTTGGAAAGTCTGGAAGATGCCATGGCCGCCGTTTACAGGGACAAGACCCCGCTCGAACGCCTGCGCATCGCTTTCGGCCTGTGGTCCTCCACGAGCATCATGCTGGCCGGTCTTCTACGCTCTTTGCATCCCGACTGGGAAGACGCAAAAATCCGGGAAGAGGTCGCCAGGAGACTGTCTCGTGGAACAGCATGAACTCCTCCGGCACGTCGTACGCTGTTTCGAAAAACAGCGGATCCCCTATTTCATCACGGGAGCCCTGGCGGCCATCGCTTATGGCGAGCCGCGGCTGACCAACGATATTGACATCGTAGCGGAGATCGGCGAGGACGATGTCGCCGGACTCAAGAACTGTTATCCCGAGAGTGAATTCTATTTTGACGAAGATGCGGCCAGAGAGGCTGTTCGCAGGCAATTTCAATTCAACATCATCCATCCGGGCTCGGGATTGAAAGTCGACGTGATGGTCAGCAAGAGGGATGAATTCGACAAAAGCCGTTTCCTGAGGGCCAGGAGGCTCAGACCGTTGGAAGACACGGAGGCCAATTTCGCCTCGCCGGAAGATGTGATCCTGATAAAAATGCTTTTTTATAAAGAGGGGGAATCCGAAAAACACCTGCGAGATATCGCGGGGATCTTGAAAATATCGGGGGACATGATCGATTTCTCCTATATCGCGGACTGGGTCAAGCGGCTCGGCGTGGAAGACATTTGGGAGGCTTTTCCTGAACGGCCGCTGAAAACTTAGACTTGAATTCCCGCTCGGCCGGTCCGGCCAGGCTCGCCTGTACTTCCTGACGTCAGAGCCTTTCCCGCCGCCTCCTGTCAACCGACCTCCCCCGGTTTGCGTTACAATGAGTAGAGCGACTTCATGGACGAAACGATCCTGATCCAGGCGGCCCAGGCGGGCAACAAAGCGGCCCTCCGGGAGCTCTTCGAGCAGAACAGACGGCGAATCTTCGGCCTGGCCTACCAGTACACGAAGAACGCCGAGGACGCCGAGGACATCCTCCAGGAGACCTTCATCAAGGCCTTCCGGAACCTGGCCTCCTACCGGATCGAGAGGGAGGGCGGCTTCGGCGCCTGGCTGTTCCGGATCGGAGTCAACGCCAGCATCGACTACCTGCGGCGCCATAAGGCTCGCCGGGCCGAGGCCGGAGAGGAGGCGCTGAGCGCCGTGCCGGCCCAGGGCTCCGACGTCGACCCCGAGGAGACGCGGCGCCTCAACGAATGGCGGGAGCGGATCCGGGCTTCCCTGGATGGCCTCTCGGCCAAGCAGCGGATGGTTTTTCTGCTCAGGCACGAGAACCAGTTCAGCATCCGCGAGATCGCCTATGAGCTCCGCTGTACGGAGGGGAGCGTCAAAACGCATCTCTTCCGGGCCGTGGCCGCGCTCCGCGTCCAACTCCGGCCGACGACCGTGGAGGACCGATCATGACCTGCCGACGATTCAAACGACACTTTATCCTGGAATTGTATGACGAGCTCTCGGCCAAGGAC
>JALHUR010000039.1 GCA_022867325.1 Candidatus Aminicenantota bacterium
GGCCTGGACGGCCTGCCGATTCATGTTCTTGCCGCCGAACCCTCCCCCGACGAAAGGCGCGATGACCCGGACATTCCCGGGCGGAAAGCCCAACGCTTGGGCGATCTCGTCCTTGGCCCGGAAGGGCGACTGCGTCGAGGGCCAGACCGTGGCCCTGTCCCCTTCGACCTTTGCCGTCGCCGTGTGGGTCTCGATGGCGGCGTGGGCCACGTAGCCGTTGAGATAGGTCTCGTCGAAGAGCGCGGCCGCGAGCGCCTCGCCCTGTTTGAGGTCGCCGCCCTGGGCGAGGACCCGGGCCTCGGGAGCGACCGCGAGCAAGTGCTCGAAGATCGTCTTGTCGTCAAGGTCGGTTTTTGGAAGGTCGTATTCGGCCTTGACCCGGGCGAGCGCTTCTTCGGCGGCGTCCGGATGTTCGTGGAGGACGGCGACGAGGTCGCCGTCGCGAACGACCTTGACCCCGGGAATCTTCTCGGCCGGAGAGGTGTCGAGCGCCGTGAGCTTCGCCCCGTGGGCGGGCGGCCTGAGGATTTTTGCGTAGAGCAGGCCGGGCAGGCGGATGTCGCCCGCGTAAACGGCCTTTCCCGTGACTTTTTGCAGGGCGTCCCTGCGAAGGACGGGCTTGCCCATAACGGTCCATTCCGCGACCGGCTTGAGGGACGGCTTTTGGGTGAGCCGACGTTCGATCCTTTTTCCGGCCGCAAGCTCCGCGTAGCTGACCTTGTTCGCGGGGCGGCCCTTCTCCGAAACGACGCCGTCCTTGACGGCGAGCTTGTCCGCGGTAACCTTGAGCCTTTCCGCCGCCAGCTCGAGGAGGATGCCCTTGGCCTCGGCCCCGGCCGCTCTCAGGGCGGGACCGAAATAGCGAGTGGTCCTGGAGCCGAACGTTCCCATGTCATAGGGACAGAGGTCCGTGTCGCCCAGGACCATGTCCACGGAATCCAGCGGAATGTCCAGCTCGTCGGCTATCATCTGGGCCAAAGACGTGATCACGCCCTGGCCCATCTCGATCTTACCGGCGAAGCAGGACACCCGGCCGTCCTCCCCGACCCTGAGATAGGCATTGAGGTCTGTGGGATATTCCGGTCCGCCCTCTCTCCGCCGCCCTTCCTGAAGAAGGGACGCCTCGCCCCATGAGACGGCGACGACGATCCCGCCGCCCATGAGTTTCATGAAGTCCCGGCGCCGGATCGAGCTATCCTTTATATATTCGTCGAGTTCATCGTTTTTCATGGCGGGCTCCTTCCGTCAACCCCTCGACTCCCCGGCATGAATGCCGGGGCTTGTTCGGGGTTAACCCTGAGCCTCGCTTCGCGTCTCCGCCTTGAAAGGCGGGGCTTAGCGTCGGCGAACGGGTCAATGTCCCGGCCGCGTCTTGGACCGCTTGGATGATGCGGGTGTGCGCCCCGCAGCGGCACAGGTTCCAATTCAGGGCATCCACGATGTCGCTCACGGCGGGCTTGGAGTTCTTCAGGAGCAGACTATAGGCGGTGAGGATCATGCCCGGCGTGCAGTAGCCGCACTGCAGGGCGTCGTGCTTCATGAACGCTTCCTGCAGGGGATGAAGACGCCCGTCCCGGGCCAGGCCCTCGATGGTCAGGACCTTCTTGCCCGCGACGTCCTTCACCGGGTACCCGCAGGAGCGGACGGCCTCGCCGTCGACGATGACGGTGCAGGCCCCGCACAGGCTTTTACCGCAGCCGAACTTCGTCCCGGTCAGCCCGAGGTCGGTCCGCAGGACCCAGAGGAGCATGCGCTCCCCGTCCACGGACAGGCTCACGGGCTTGCCGTTCAAGATGAAACGGATGGTTTGATCCATAACGGCCTCCCATTCCCTTGATGGAAAGTTAGCACTTTCGAGAGGGGATGTCAAAAGCGAGATAGCGGGCGGAGCTTTTCATCGGCGCCGGATTGTGTTAACTACTAATGGTAAGAGGATGAGGGAATGAAAAACATCTACTTGAGCGTCGCCGCCAGACTGGCCAAGAAACAGCGCTTCGCCCTGGCCGTCGTCCTCAGCGCCGAAGGTTCGGCCCCCCAGGGAGCGGGCGCGGCGGCGATCTTCTCCTCGAAGGGGCTCAGCGAAGGCACGGTCGGCGGAGGCGCGCTCGAAGCCGGCATCCGGAAGAAAGCCGTCGCGGCCCTCGGGAAGGGCCGTCCCCTCGTCGTGAATTTCGTCCTCAAAGGGGAGACTATGGCCGCGGACAGTCCTATCTGCGGCGGCAAGGTCCGGGTCCTCATCGACCCTCGCCCCGGGAAGGACAAGGCTGCTTTCAACCGTCTCAGCCGGTCGCTCGCGGCGAACGAGCGGGGCGTCCTGGCCACGTCAGTGCGAGGCCTCTCCCGAGACAGGGTCGTCCTGCGGCGGGACTGGATCGCGGCCGGGTCGCGCTCTCCTTATACCAGAGAAATCGTGAAAGCCTTGTCCGGGGGTGAGCCCCGGCTGGTCGTGTTCCGGACCGAGTCCCGTTCGGGCCGGGTCGACGAGGAGTTGCTTTTTCTGGAACCCGTCCTTCCCCCGGCGCGCCTGGTGATCGCGGGCGCCGGTCATATCGGGCGGGCCGTCTCGCATCTGGGCCGGCTCCTGGATTTCGAAGTCACGGTCATCGACGACAGGCGCGAGTTCGCGAACAGGAAGAACCTCCCCGACGCCGACCATGTCGTCAGGGCCGATATCGGGAAAGCTATGCGGGCGTTCCCTTTCTCGCGCGACACTTACGTCGTCATCGTCACCCGGGGTCATGCGCGCGATGCCGACGCCCTCCGGGCCTGCGTCCGTTCGGAGGCCGGCACCATCGGGATGGTGGGCAGCAGGACCAAGGTCGGACTCATGCGGAAGGAATTCATCGCCCGGGGCTGGGCGACGGCCCGCCAGATCGACCGCGTCCACTCCCCGATCGGTCTGCCCATCCGTTCCAAGACCGTCCAGGAGATCGCCGTCAGCATCGCCGCCGAGCTCGTCCTGGCCCGCCGCGAGATCCGGGAAGGTAAAAGGAAGGGCGCCGGGAAATGATCTGGGCCGTCGTCCTGGCCGCGGGGAGGTCGGAGAGGATGGGGAGCGCCAAGCTCCTCCTCCCGATGGGGAGAAGCACGCTCATCGAAACCGTCATCCGCGGCGTCCTGCGCTCCCGTCCGGACGGCGTTCTCGTCGTCCTGGGAGCCGACCGGGAAAAGCTCGAACCGGTCGTCGGAAGATATCCGGTGCGGACCGTCTTCAATCCTGATTTCGCCCGGGGCATGTTGTCATCGGTGAAGCGCGGATTCGAAGCCGTCCCGCCCGACGCCCGGGCCGTCCTCGTTTTCCTGGGCGACCAGCCGGCCCCCCCGGCTTCGGTCACCGGCCGCATCATCGACGCTTATCGAAAGACGGGAAAGGGAATCGTTCTTCCGGCCTATCGCGGCCGGCGCGGCCACCCCGTCCTCGTCGACCTGAAATACCGGGACGAGGTCGGGGCCCTCGACCCGCGGATCGGATTGAGGCAGCTTCCGCGCGCCCATCCGGACGATGTCTTCGAGGTCAAGGTGAGGACGCCGGCCGTTCTCAGGGACATCGACACGCAGGAGGATTATCGGGCGCTCTTGAAATAAATAGGCCGGCAAACTCTATCAGATAATTTATTTTGGACTTGCGGTGTGATAGAATGTAATGTGTCGACGGTAAGGGTGGAATTGAGAAACTAGCGTGACAAATATCGAATGACTAAAACAATCGCGGAAAACGTAAAGACCCTGCTGGCCGAGCTGCCGTCCGGAGTCGAGCTCGTCGCCGCGGTCAAGACCCGGACGCCCAATGAAATCCTGGCCGCGATCGAAGCCGGCGTCCAAGCCGTCGGCGAAAACTACGTCCAGGAGGCGGCCGCCGCGATCGCTGCCGTCGGCCGGAACGTCCGCTGGCATTTCATCGGCCATCTCCAGTCGAACAAGATCAAAAAGGCGGTCGAGATTTTCGACCTGATCGAAACCGTGGACTCGGTCGAGCTCGCGGCCGAGATCGACAAGCGCGCCGCGGCCCTGGGCAAAGTCATGCCCGTGTTGGTCGAGATCAACAGCGGACACGAACCCCAAAAGGCCGGCATCCTGCCCGGGGAGGCGGAGAGCCTCGTCCGCGAGATCGCCCCTTTCAAGAATATCCGGGTCGAAGGGCTGATGACGATGGGGCCGTTCGAAGGAAATCCCGAGGACGCCCGACCCTACTTCCGGGAGACGAAGCGGGTCTTCGAGGACCTCAAGGCCCTGTCCATCGCCGGCATCGAGATGCACCGTCTGTCGATGGGGATGACAAATTCCTTCAGGGTTGCCGTCGAGGAGGGCGCGACCATGGTCCGGATCGGGACCCTCATCTTCGGCCCGCGGCTGTAGGCCTGCCCTCGGATACTGGAGCACTGACCAGGGAGGATTGATGAAAAAGCTGTGGATATCGGCCATGATTGTCCTGCCGGCGGTCGTTTGGATGCTTGCCGCCGCCCCGGAACAGCGGCCCTCACCGGAGGCCGCGGCTGATTGGAATGAACTTGGGCCTTGCGGCGGCGACATCCGGGGGATTGCCGTCAATCCCGACAACCGCCGTAAGCTCTTTGCCGTCTCGAACAGCGGCCAGGTCTTTAAGACCGATAATTCCGGAACCCTCTGGACGCGGACGGCCTGCCTCCCGGATGCCCTCTACGATATCGCCCTCTCTCCGAGCCGCCCGGCCGTCCTTTACGCGCTCGGCGCGGACGCCTTGTTTCGATCTGAGGACGGCGGAGAGACTTGGACGCGGCGCCCTTATCCCTCCGGGGGACACGGCGATGAGGGCCGGCTGGCGGTCCATCCCAAGGCGCCGGACACCGTCTTCGCCGCAGGCAACCTGCGTTCCGGGACCTCGAAATGGATGGCCGTCTTTAAAACAACAAACGGCGGCAAATCCTGGTCGGCGACAAAGCTGGCCGCAACCTCGTATAACGGGGCCTCCTATTGCGTCGCGATCGATCCGCTGAATCCCTCCACGGTGTTCGTGGGCGGCGGCTACGACGACACGAAAAAGAATTACATTTTTAAGAGCACGGACTCGGGCACAACCTGGAGCGACTTCACGGGCACGGCCAAGGGCATCCCCCGCGACATCATTGTCGATCCGACCGATTCCGCCAAGGTCTATGTCACATCCTGGTCGGGAGGAGGGGGATTTTTCCAAAGCAGCGACGGCGGGAAAACCTGGCAGGGCACGAGCGGGGATGGCTTCGGCCTGACGATGGGATTGACCCTGACCAATCCCCGCACCTTTTTCACCAGCGTCGGCGCCGATTGGATCTACAAGAGTATCGGCGGCGGAAACTGGACCGACATCAAGACCGGATTCTATGGGGATTCGCGCAGGTTCGCGGTCGTTCCGGGCAGGCTTTACCTCTCATCGGTATCGGGCGTCATCAAGAGCGACAACGGCGCTTTGACATGGACGTCGAATCAGGGCGGGATCAAGGCAACGCGTATCGCGGCAATCGCGCCGGCGCTATCGTCTCCGAATCTCCTATTTACGGCCGCCTATGAGCAGGGCATCTCCAAGAGTGTCGATGCCGGCCGGACCTGGAAACTCCTCTGGCACATCTACGGATGCGAATCTATTCCGAACCTGTCCGTCCATCCCAAAAACGCAAACCGGCTGATCGTCATCCTGGAATCGGGTTGAACCGGTTTCTTCAGCGTCTTCAGGTCTGAAGACGGCGGAAAAAAATGGACGGAGTTCCTGAGAGACTTCCAAATCCGGGATCTGACCAGGGCGGGGAACGATCCCGAGCATATCATCTGCTGCGGAGAAACCTTCAGCGACCCAAAGTATCCGATGGCCCTTTTCACCTCCAAGGACGGGGGACGGACCTGGACAACGATCCGCATCACATCCACAAGCGGTCTCGGTTACGCCATCGCCCTGGACCCCAAAGACAGCCGCCATATCTATGTCGGCGGCAAGCAAGGGGGCAAAGCCGCCCTGTTCCGGACGGACAATGCCGGAGCAAGCTGGCTAGGGATCACGGGGTCGATCAAAGGGATCATTACCGAGCTGGCCCTCGATCCGAAGACATCCCAGACGATCTATGCCGGAACGCCAAACGGCCTATATCGAAGCAAGAACGGCGGCCAGGCCTGGGAACGAAAGGCCAAGTTCGACGTTCGAGTGATCAAGGTCGATCCGAACTCGCCCGACCGGCTCTGGGCCGGGGGCGAAAACGGCCTCTATCAGAGCGATGATGGAGGATCGACCTGGACGCCGCTATCGGGTCTCACCATACCTAAGATAAACTGCCTCGAGTTCGATGCAAGAAAAAGCATCCTCTACGCGGGAACGGACGGAGGCGGTTTGGCCGGAATCGATGTTCCTCCAGCGACCAACCCGGGCGTACGAGGGCGATAGGAGGAAAAAACCAATCATGCCCCTCCCGGACGGCAAGGAATTCAAGAGCATGGAGAACCATTGCACACGCAAGAAGTGACACGGCGCGACTATTCCGGTTTTTCGGCATGAAGCTCGCTTCCTTCACCGCGCTTGCACTGACGGTCCTCCTCGGGCATCTCGGAGGAGGCGTCGACGTCCCGGGCGTGAACGTTCCTCCCACCTCCCCGCGTATTATTCCAGACCTTGGGCGGACGCCGCTCCTATTCATTGCGAACACGGAGGCGGCCCCGGACGGCGTCCTTTATCTGGCTCGAACCCCGCGATACACGCTCGGAGTCGCGCGAAACTCGCTCGTCTTCGATGGAACGCGCATGGTCTTCCGGGACGCGAACCCCCGAGCCAAAGTCGTTCCGCTCGACCCGGCCGAGTCCCGCGTCAATTTATTCTTGGGCGCGGACCCGGCGGGCTGGAGGACGGATATCCCCTGCTTCCGGGCCGTTCTCATCAAACAGGTCTATCCCGGGATCGACCTCAAGGTCTACGGCGTCGCCGACCGGGTCGAATATGATTGGATTCTGGAACCGGGCGCCGACCCGGAGAAAATCCGGTTCGAATATGAAAGCATCCGGGACGCCGGCGTCGACGTCGAGGGAAACCTCGTTGTCCGGACAAAGGCTGGAGAGATGATCCAGGGAAGGCTCCGGGCCTTCCAAGAATCCGAGGGAGAGAAGACGGCGGTTCCGGCCTCCTTCCACAAGCTCGGAGGCGCGGCCTTCGGGTTCAAGCTCGGCCCCTATGATCGCGGCCGTACTCTCGTTATCGATCCGGCCGTCCTGGCTTTTTCGACTTATCTCGGCGGCGACCTC
Source organism: Candidatus Aminicenantota bacterium (assembly GCA_022867325.1). Taxonomy (GTDB): domain Bacteria; phylum Acidobacteriota; class Aminicenantia; order Aminicenantales; family JAFGBC01; genus JAFGBC01. The sequence goes on from JALHUR010000039.1 coordinate 7,234, forward strand.
AACGATTACGCCTCGGCGGTCGCCGTGGACGCCGCAGGATACATCTACGTCACCGGGAAAACGCGGAGTCCGAACTTTCCGGTCAAGACGCCGTTCCAGACCGATCGGGCCATCGAGGACGCCTTCGTCGCGAAGTTCGCCCCCTCGGGCCGATCCCTGGTCTATTCGACCTACATCGGCGGGAGCGATTACGATTTCGGCCTGGCCATCGCCGTCGGCGCGGACGGATGCCCGACGATCTCCGGGGGGACGTTGAGCACGGATCTGCCGCTCAAGAATCCCCGCCAGAATGACCAGCCCGGGTGCGACGCGTTCGTCACCAAGCTTACGGCCGCCGGGAACGGCCTTGTTTTTTCGACCTACCTCGGCGGGAGCGAGCTCGATGAGTCCTATGACCTGGCCCTCGACCCCGCTGGGAACGCCGTCGTCGTCGGCCGCACGGACAGCCCGGACTTCCCGACCCTGACCCCGATCCAGCGCGACCGTCCCCGCGCCGACGGCTTCGTGGCAAAACTCGCCGGCGCCACGGGCGCCCTCATTTTCGCGACCTACATCGGAGGGAGCGGGACCGACTATATCAACGGCGTGGCCCTCGACGGTCGAGGAGCCGTCTACCTGACCGGAAACACAGATAGCACGGATCTGCGGCTCAAGAATCCCTACCAGACCGACCGGCCCGGGACGGACGCTTTCGCCATGAAGCTGGCCGCCAACGGACGATCCCTCGTCTTCGCGACCTACCTGGGCGGCAACGCCTACGATTTCGCGACAACGATCGCGGTGGACTCATCGGGTTCGGCCTGGGTCACGGGCGGGACCGACAGCACGAATTTTCCGCTCAAGTATCCTTTCCAAAAAGATCAGCCCGGCCGGGACGTTTTCCTGGCGAAATTCGATCCTTCCGGGACGGCGCTCCTCTATTCAACCTATCTCGGCGGAAGCGACTACGACCTCGCCTGGGCCGTCGCGGCCGGAAGCGACGGAAGCGCCTATCTTGTCGGTGAAACCATGAGCCCGGACTTCCCGCACAAGGGCTCCTTCCAGGGCGATAAACCCGATTCGGACGCCTTTGTCGCCAAGTTCAAGCCGGACGGGAGCGGACTGGTCTACTCGAGCTACTTGGGGGGGAACGGCGTCGATTACGCCTACGGCGCCGCCCTGGACGCGGCCGGCAACCTCTATGTCGTAGGCTGGACGGCGAGCACGGACTTCCCGACCGTCAAGCCCTTCCAGGCCGACCGGGGCGATCGCGACGGCTTCCTTGCCAAGATCATATTCAGCCGGTCCGCTTTACAACTTTAAACAACACGCGCCGAAAGGGCGATTGACATCTCCGCGTGGCGGTGAGTATAATTCCGCACTGGCGAAAGCGCGTACACTCATCGTGCGGCGCAGCCGTTCAGCGAACGGAGGAAGAAAATAACGGATTTTCTCAACCTGAAACCCCCTCAATAGCGATGGCTTTTTAATAATATGAATGAGCCGCCAAATCCGGGAGTTCCAATAAGTACGCGATATTAATGAAAGGTGAATAATGAAATCCAGTGGATTGAAAATTGGTGTTCTGGCAATCGTATTCAGTCTGTTCCTGATCGCGGATATGGCTCTGGCCGACGGTTGGCCGGCATCGGTGGCCGGGACGTGGACGGTCATCGGCGCTAATGCCGAGGGCACTTTAACCATCACCCAATCTTCGGGCACTTCCACCAGCACGTCGAAGCCTATCCGCGGGTTCATCTATAACACGGACAATATCGAGGGCTTCTACAACCCGTCCAGTGGACGTATTGCGTTCATACGATTTGACAGAAAAACTTATGTTGCGAAGCAGTTTTGGAGCGGCAACCTCACGCAATCAGTGACTGGAAAGGTGCTGCGGATCGGCGGAACCTTAACGGTCTTTAGACACAACAACATTACAGGAACCATCGGCGGAAGCCTGGGCGAATATAATTTCAGCGCCATAAAGAAGTAGCGGGTCCCTGACATCGCCCCAAGAGAACAAAGGCGGGGGGCGCTCCCCCGGCCTTTTTTTTACCGGCGCGGGAGGCTTTTCGGGTCAAACAGCTACTCCGGGACTCAAGAACGCCTAAATAGCGGGCAAAATCAGGCCTTCCCGTCCTCGTCGCCTTCGTGCGGAACGTCCGCCTCGAGGAGGGGCGGCTCGGGCTCGATCCCCTTCTCTAGCCGCAGGTCCTCGATCCGGCGCAGCTGGCGCTCGAGTTGGTTGCGCCGCGTCGTCGTCAGCCGGTCGTATTCCTCCTGGGCCTGATGGATCTTGGCGCCCATTTTTTCCAAGGAGTCCACGAAAGCTACCCACTGCTTGTTGAACCCGCCCAGCAGGGCCATGATCCGGCCCGCCGTCTTTTCCAGGTTGAAGTTCTCCATGGCCTGGCGGATGACGGCCAGGATGGCGTAGAGCGTGACCGGCGAGCAGAGGATGACTTTTTTCTTGAGCGCCTCATCGAGCAGGGTCGAGTCGTTCTCGTTGATGAAGGCGTAGACCTGCTCGTTGGGGATGAAGACAAGGACGTAGTCGAGCGTGTTCTCCTCGGCGTTGATGTACTCGCGGGTCGTGACTTCCTTGATCCGGTTTTTCACGTCGCGCAGGAACTGGCTCTTGTAGGATTCCTTGTCCGACTCGCCCGGAGCCTCGAGGAAGCGGAGATAGTTGTCGAGCGGAAACTTGACATCCATGTTGACCTTGCGGCCCTGGGGGAGGTTGAAGGTGTAGTCGGGCCGGGCCGGGCCGGTTTCGAGGACCTGCTGCTTGAGGTAGTTGATGCCCTTGATGAATCCGGCCAGGTTCAGGACATCCTCGGCCATCCGTTCCCCCCACTGGCCGCGGACCTTGGGTGAGGCCAGGGCCTGGCGGAGATGGTTGGCCGTCTCCTGGAGCTTGCGGGTTTCCTCGGCGGTGGAGCGGAGCTGGACCGAGAGCTCCCCGAATTTCTGCTCCCGGTCTTTTTCCAGGTTCGATACCAGGTCCTGGACCTTGCCCAGGTCGTCCTTCATGGCCAGCAGGGTTTGATCGATCAGCTTTTTTTTCCCCTCCAGCTCCATCCCGCCCATCTGGGTTTGTTTGGACAGCGTCTCGTTGGCGAGCTTGAGAAACTCCTGCGTGCTCCGGCTGAGCGCGTCGTGGGACAGGGCGCCGAAGGAGTCCTTGACCCGGCCCAACAGCGCCTCAAGGTCCTGAATCTTCTGCGCTTCCGTCTGAGAGACCAGCTCGCGCGCCACGGCCCGAGCGTCCTTCTTCCTGAAAGCTTGAACGATGAGAACGACCGCGACACCGATCACAACTCCGAGCAAGATCCCGAACATAAAATAGCCGGTACTCTCAGTCATATCGCGCTCTCCTTTTCCCGTTCAGACATCGTCGTCGCCACCGCCGCCGCCCGGTCCGCTCCCGCCGTCATCCGCGCCTTCGTCGAAACCCCCGTCCATGGCCTTGTCGAGGTCTTCGCCCATCTCATCGCCCATTTCGCGGCCCATCGTCTTCATCCAGCGGGCCATGCTCTTGGGGTCATTCTAGTCGAGTCCGGCCAGCTTGGACGGATCGGCCAGGCTCTCGGCCCGGCTTTCGCCGGAGCGGCCGACGGCGAACCGCGAGACGAGCTTCTCCAGGTTCTCGCTCCCGCATTTCCGGCATTTGGGAACGAGGGCGGCTTTGACCGAAAGGGTGACGAAGGTGGACTTCCGTCCGCACTCCCGGCAAAGGTACTCGTAGATGGGCATCGGCCTTCCGCCTCAGATCAGGATGTCCTCCTGCCAGCCGAGCCTGACGAGGTCGATCCTGGCCGGATCGCTGATCCCCAGATGGTGCCGCGTCTCGGCGTATTGGATGTGGTGGGGCAGCGGCTGCAGGGGCCGGTCGTCGCCGAAATGGGCCTTGCGCTTGGCCTGGAGAATACGGAGGCCGGTCGCATCGGCCGCGACCGGATCCCGGCTGACGATGAGGCCTCTATAGTCCCAGACGAATTCCCTGCTGAAGTGATGGGGCCCGATCCCGTGGAAGAGGGGCGTCAGCATAACCAGGACGTTGAGCCGCGTCTTCCCTTTGACTTCGGGCAGCTCCCAAATCTTGGCCAGGTCGGCGCAGCCGTCGGCGTGCCACTCGTAGGGCCGGGGCGTGAACATGATGTAGTTTTTAATCAGGCTTCCCATGCCCGACCAATGATGGGTCCGGACCGGCCGAGCGTTGATGAGGGCGGTCGCCTTCTGAAAGACGGGGTTGCGCAGGACGCCCTGATCGTCGATCGCGATCCTGTCCTCAGTGACACCGGCATCCATGATCCGCCGCTTGAGAGCCTGCTGGACCTGGGCGGTCGTGAATAAGTATTGCCAGAAGTTGGTCTTGATACCGACCGTATCATCAGGCTTGATGATCGTCTTCCAGGCCGCGACCGGATCCTTATCGCCGAGCAGGGCGCAGACGGCATCGTCGAGCATCTTCTGGATGACGGCGGGGTCGGGCTTGCCCACGGCGTCGAGGGCGGCCGCGTCCCGGATGAGGACGACCTTGGCCGTGTCCGCGGCCTGGGCGAGAGGCCGTCCGGCCAGCCCGGACACAAAGGCTCCGGCTAGGGGGGCGGCGGAGGCGACCTTCAGGAAATTCCGTCGGGTGAGGGCCTTAGGACTCATGTTCGATTCCTCCTTATTACATGCATCAAGAAGCGGCCGAGGCCGTCTATTTATTTTAGGCGATCGCCGCCTCTAAAAGCCGACAGCGCCGGTTTTAGGTTCATTCGGCGGCCGGGTCCGCGCAAGGAGCGCGGCGGCCTCGGATTCGCTCGGCGCGTCAAAGACGACCGCGACCATTTCGCCGAAACGGCCGGCCGTTGTCCACTTCCCGTTCTCGGTCCGGACGGCGCCCGTCCCCGATCCTTCAGGCAGATAGGCGCGGCGGAAACTCGACAGGGCCTCCCGGGCCGGGCCCGCGTCCGGATAGCGGACCACGAGGAGACGGCCCAGGGAGCCTTTCTCACCATAAAGCCCAAAGACGGCCTCGGTCTTCTGGTCGAGGCGAAGGATGTTCTCCTGGGATATGAAATAGTGGATGTTGAGGACAAGATGGTTGTGGAAATAGCGCACGGAGCGGGGATGGAGCCCTTCGCCGGGGAGGGCCGCGACGAGGTCCGGCATAGCTCCGGCGCCTGGGATGGCGGCCGCGACTTTCCCGGCCAGCCCGTACACGGCCGTCCTCGTCTCCTCGGTCTCTTCCTCGGCGTAAACCGAAACGAAGTATCGGTCCTTCCAGAAAGAGAGCAGCCCGCCCTGGTAGGTCGAGCCTTGCCCGATCCGGGCCTCCTCGCCTTCGACGTCGTGGCTGAAAACGCCGAAAGCGTCCGCCGATGTCCCCATGTCGAAGAGGTCCACGATCAGGGCCGGCCGTCCCTGGCGGCTCATGCGGCGGGCGAATAGGCGCCGGAAATTGTAGGACCTGTAGACCTCGCCCGCGCCGTCGATGTAGTTGAAAATCGTCTCGGGATCGAAAGACTGGTCCTCTTCGACCGCCCAGCCTTGGAATTCCGCGGGGACGAAAGCGGCGAGGTCCTCCGTGCTCAGGTTGTTCGCGGCCATCAGCCCCCCTCCTTCAACGGCGATGACGAGCAGGATCAGACCGGCGACCCTCTTCACAGTCGGGATTGTACCAGATTCGGGGCTCCATTTCGAGCCGGCGAC